>CALWWO010000144.1 GCA_944385265.1 uncultured Oscillospiraceae bacterium | reverse complement strand
GAAGTTGGGAATATGGTTTGGCAGTCGTAGGTGATACAGGCGTATCAGGAAATACGATAGACCTTTTCTTTGAAACGAAAGATGAGTGTATAATTTTTGGTGTTAAAAACGCCATAGTTTATGTGTTAGAGTAATTTCAACAAAATCCCGCAAGGGCTTGCCCCTTGCGGGATTTTGTTTTATTATTAAACAAGCAAAATTTAAAGGTGGACGTATATGAATCTTTGCAGTATAAACGATATCAAATATCTGCTTTCAAAGTATAACTTTCGTTTTTCAAAATCCATGGGACAGAACTTTTTGATCGAAGAATGGGTACCGGAGCGTTTTGCTACGGAAGCATCGCTTCAAGAAAATAATGGGGTGCTGGAAATTGGTCCGGGGATAGGCTGTCTGACTCAGAAGCTAAGTACGCATGTAGGAAAAGTTGTAGCTGTCGAGCTTGACAGGCGCCTGCTCCCGCTGCTGGAAGAAACGCTTAGAAACTTCGACAATGTGGAAATAATTAATGCCGACATACTTAAGATCGATATTCAAAAGCTCGTAAGAGAAAAATTCAGTTCTCTAACACCTGTTGTTTGTGCAAATCTCCCTTATAATATCACAACTCCCGTATTGACAGCGCTTATACAGGCAGGCTGCTTTGAAAAAATTACGGTGATGATACAAAAGGAAGTTGCAAAAAGGATATGCGCCGCTCCGAGTACATCGGATTATGGAGCATTTACGCTTTTTGTCAATTATTATATGAAACCGCAAATACTCTTTGACGTTTCACCAGGCTGCTTCTTACCGCGCCCCAAGGTTACGTCTACAGTCATAACAATGGAGCGCAGATTATCTCCGCCGGTACATGTAAGGAATGAGAAACTCTTGTTTAAAATAATAAGAGCCGCATTTTCACAACGGAGAAAAATACTGCAAAACAGTCTGCTATCTTATCTGGGAAATTCCATTACAAAAGAAGAGGTGGCAAAAGTTATAGCACTTTGCGGATTCAACCCTCTCGTCCGCGGAGAAGAACTCTCTTTAGATGATTTTGCAACGCTGACAAATGCTGTTGAAAAGTATATAACTCGTTATTGATAAGTGCAAAATAACGATTTAGTTGTGCAATTTTCACAAGCACTCTCGGCTTATTTGCATAATGCCTGAAAAAAGTTTGAGCTTTTTGCCGGTTTTATGTTTTTTTTCTAAAATTAACTTGAAATAATTTGTACAATATCATACAATGTGTAGTGCAGTATTGGTAAATATCTGTTCAGATTATCAAAAGGTATTTATATTTAGGAGGAAATAGCATGGCCTTTACAAATAATTCTCACATATTAGATTGGATCAATCAAATGGCCGATATGACCAAACCAGACAAAATAGTTTGGATCGACGGCTCCGAGGAACAGCTTAACGCTATTAGAAATGAAGGCTTTATCACTGGCGAGCTTATTAAGCTGAATCAGGAACTGCTTCCGGGGTGCGTATACCACCGTTCCGCTCCTAATGACGTAGCAAGGGTCGAGGACCGTACTTTTATTTGCTGCAGGAACGAAGAGGACGCAGGTCCGACGAACAACTGGATGGATCCTCAGGAAATGTATGCCAAGCTTGCAAAAATCTATGACGGTTCTATGAAGGGGAGAACGATGTACGTTATTCCTTATTCGATGAGCGTCGTGGGTTCGCCTTTTGCAAAATACGGTATAGAGCTCACAGATTCCATTTACGTTGTGGTGAGCATGGCTATCATGACGAGAGTTGGACTCAATGTTTATGAAGCACTTGGCGACAGCCCCGATTTCATAAAAGGTTTACATTCAAAAGCAAATCTTGATGAGGAAAACAGATATATCGTTCATTTTCCGGAAGATAATACTATCATGTCCGTTAATTCAGGATACGGCGGCAATGTTTTGCTCGGCAAAAAATGCTTTGCACTGCGCATAGCATCTTATCTTGGGCACAAAGAAAACTGGATGGCTGAGCATATGCTTATTTTGGGTATTGAAAGCCCCGACGGCGATGTCCGTTATCTCGCAGCAGCTTTTCCATCCGCTTGCGGTAAAACAAATCTTGCAATGCTTATTCCTCCTGAGATATACCGCAATAAAGGCTATAAAGTATGGTGCGTCGGCGATGATATTGCATGGCTCAGAGTCGGTCCTGACGGAAGGCTTTGGGCGGTAAACCCTGAGTACGGTTTCTTTGGCGTCGCTCCTGGTACAAGCATGAAATCCAATCCCAACGCACTTCTTTCCACCCGTAAGAATTCTATTTTTACCAATGTGGTCCTTAAACCAGACGGTACCGTCTGGTGGGAGGGGATGGACAAGAATCCTCCGAAGGACGCGCTAAACTGGAAGGGCGAGCCGTGGGATCCTTCCGACGGGTCAAAGGGCGCTCATCCAAACAGCCGCTTCACGGCGCCTGCTAAAAACTGCCCGTGCATTTCTCCTGAATTTGACAATCCAGCCGGCGTCCCGATCTCTGCCATCGTTTTTGGCGGAAGAAGAGCAAAAACCGCTCCTCTGGTATATCAGTCAAGAAATTGGCAGCACGGCGTATTTGTCGGCTCTATAATGGCTTCTGAAACGACTGCTGCCGCCACAGGCGCTGTTGGCGTAGTAAGAAGAGATCCTATGGCTATGCTCCCGTTCTGCGGCTATCATATGGCTGACTATTGGCAGCACTGGCTTGACATGGGCAAACTTATCAAAAATCAGCCCAAGATCTTTAATGTAAACTGGTTCCGTACTGATGATAACGGCAATTTCATTTGGCCCGGCTTTGGCGATAATATGCGCGTTCTTGAATGGATCATGAAGAGATGCTTTGATGATGTCGGCGCTCAAGAAACGGCGATAGGTTATGTGCCTAATCCGGAAGATATCAATCTGGAAGGTCTGGATTTCGATGTCGAACAGCTTAAATCTATTCTGGATGTTGATAGAGACCTTTGGAACGCGGAAGTTGACGGTATCGAAGAGTTTTATAAGCAATTTGGTGAAAAGCTTCCTAAAGAGCTGAAAGATGAACTTCAAACCCTTAAAAACAATCTGAATAAATAGTAAATAATAGGGCAAGCTACAACTTGCCCTATTATTTTTCCAAATTTTTAAAATTGCTCTTGACAAAATTGTACGGTGTGGTTATAATTGTTTTTGCATTTAGCGGAATTGTGTAATGGTAGCACACCGGACTCTGACTCCGTTTGTGAGGGTTCGAATCCTTCTTCCGCTGCCAAATAGAGCACCGCAGCAGCGGTGCTCTATTACTGTCCAAAAGATAGGTTTCCGCTGTGATTCAAATGATTTGAAAACTAAATTCATTTCGAATAAAATATAGTTAGTTTTATATTTGCTGACAACGGTAGTTGCATTTTGTTTTCCGACGATTTGGCAGCTACCTTTTTCATTTTTTATTTTATAAAAAGGGGAACAATACATATGATATTCGGCAAACATATAAACCGATATTATCTGAAGTATTCTTACATATTGCTGCTTGGTCTTGCAGCGCTGATTCTGGTCGATTATTTCCAGCTCAAGATTCCTGAACTGTACAAAATGGTAATAAACGGGATGAATACAGGGTATGTCGAATTTAACGGTCAGGCAGAAACTTTTGATATGGACTTTTTGCTTGATAATATATGCCTGCCGCTTATAATCGTCATAATCGCCCTTGTTTTCGGACGGTTTTTATGGAGAATATGCTTCTTTGGATCTGCGATCAAGGTCGAGACCGATATAAGAAATAAAATGTTCGCACATTGCAAGAATCTTTCGCAGCAATATTATCAGGTCAATAAAGTTGGAAATATGATGTCGCTTTTTACAAATGACCTTGAAACGGTGCAGGAATGTTTTGGCTCCGGCATACTTATGTTTTTTGACGCAGCCTTGCTCGGGTGTATGGCAATAATAAAAATGTGGCGCATGGATTGGATGCTTACATGTTTTACTTTGCTGCCAATGATATTCCTAGCTTTGGCAGCAACTATAGTAGGGAAGTCCATGACAAAAAAGTGGGAGCTGCGGCAAGAAGCTTTCTCCGATCTGTCAGATTTCTCTCAGGAAAGTTTTTCTGGAATTGCCGTCATAAAGGCTTTCGTCAAAGAGACAAAAGAACTTTTGGCATTTAAAAAACTTAACATCAAAAACGAAAATACAAATATCGACTTCACAAAAACAGCGACACTGCTCCGTATTTTTGTTACGCTGTTTGTTGAATCTGTTATTTGTATAATTTTAGGCTATGGCGGATATCTGGTCTATATTGACAGCTTTGATGCTGGCGAGCTTGTTGAATTTATCGGCTATTTCAACGCCATTGTATGGCCTATAATGGCTGTTTCGGAGCTTATAGACATGACCTCTCGTGGAAAAGCATCGCTCAAGAGGATAGGGGAGCTCCTCGATTCAAAGCAGGATGTCGCCGACGCCCCGGATGTTATCGAGCTTAAAGATATAAAAGGTAAAATCGAATTCCGTAATCTCACTTTCCGATATCCGGGAACTGAGCGAGATGTGCTCACAAATGTTTCATTCACGATCAATCCCGGTGAAAATGTCGGTATCGTAGGCAAAACGGGCTCCGGAAAAACGACTATCGTAGATTTGATTCTCAGAACATATAACGTACCGGAGGGAACTGTTTTCATTGACGGGTACGACGTCAACAAAATATCTATTCACTCTGTCCGTGAAGCTTCCGCATATGTCCCTCAGGACAATTTTTTGTTCAGCGACACTATCGAAAATAATATCCGCTTCGCTTACGAAGGATCCGATAAAGACGCAGCTGTCAAAGCCGCAAAACTCGCTGACGTACATGATAATATAGCGGAATTTAAAGAAGGCTACAATACTGTGCTGGGAGAGAGGGGAGTTACGGTCTCCGGAGGTCAAAAACAAAGGATCTCGATCTCTCGCGCACTTATAAGAGATCCGGTAATTTTGATTTTGGACGATTCTGTTTCCGCTGTCGACACTAAAACAGAAAAAGTGATTCTTGAAAATCTCAAAAGCACTCGCACCGGTAAGACAACTATTTTAGTATCGCATCGTATATCCACAGTAGAAAATATGGATAAAATCGTCTTTGTGGATGACGGCAAAGTAATCGCTATCGGCACGCATGATGAACTGTATAACGAATGTCCTGCCTATTATAAAATGGTAAATCTGCAAAAATTAGAAGATGAGGAGGATATTGATTAAAATGTATGATTTTTATCCTTTACTTGTCGTAGGCGGAGTAATCGTCTTCTTTTCTATTTGCTTTATAATTGCCTATCTCGCTATAAAGAATAAAAAAGAGGCGATTGGATTCGACCGCAATATGAACGACGGCGAAATCATACGCCGTCTGCTCAAATACGCTAAACCATATTGGAAAAGTCTCACTTTCGTCTGCATAATAATGCTTTTTTCCATAGCATATGACATTGCCTCGCCACTTATAATCGGGTGGATAGAAGAACAGATAAAAGTCGATTTTGAACTTAAGCAGCTTTTTTCGGCAGTCGCTTTTTACGCCGGTATTTTGATCGTTTCGCTTGTCTGTTCGTACATTCAGGCAATCGTTCTTCAAAAAACAGGTCAAAAAATCTTGTCAAAAATTCGCGAAGATCTTTTCGTACACATAGAGAGTCTATCGCATGAACAGCTCAATGCGATACCCGTCGGGAAGCTTGTTACGCGCGTTGCAAACGACACAAATGCAATCTCGAGAATGTTTACGAACATACTTGTAAACCTTCTCAAAAATCTATTTATTATCGCAGGCGTATTGTGCGCCATGTTTGCCCTCAATTATGAGCTTACGCTGATGGTCTTATGCTTTGTTCCGTTTATTGTCCTTTTTACAGTGATTTTTAGAAAATTTTCGCGAAAAGCTTATAGGAAGGTAAAAGACTGTACAACAGATATAAATACTTAT
>CALWWO010000143.1 GCA_944385265.1 uncultured Oscillospiraceae bacterium | reverse complement strand
CGCTCCTCGGCTGGAGCCCCGGGGGCGAGAGGGAAATATTTACGCTCGACGAACTTATAGACGCGTTCGATGTCAAAGGCATCTCAAAATCCCCGTCTATTTTCGATATTGAAAAGCTCAAGTATTTCAACAGCGCTTACCTGCGCGCGATGACGCCGGAAAAGTTTGCCGAGGTAGCTGAGCCCTTTATACGCCAAACAGTTAAAAATCCAAATACCGATACGGCGGAGATCGCGGCGCTTTTACAGCAGAGATGTGAAAAGCTCACAGATATCCCTGAAAAGGTCGATTTTTTTGACGCTCTTCCTGAATATGACAACGCTCTGTATATCCACAAAAAGTCAAAGACGGATGAGGCGATCTCGCTTGAGATGCTAAAAGCGGTCCTCCCGGTGCTTCAGAATCTCGGCGAATGGACAGTAGATGCGATACACGACGCGCTTGTCGGTCTTGCCGAAAAGCTTGAGGTCAAAAACGCAAAGCTCATGTGGCCGCTGCGGATCGCTGTCGCCGGAAAAGCCGTAACTCCGGGCGGCGCGGTAGAGAGTTGCCAGATACTTGGCAGGGATGAAACGATAAAACGCATAAATACCGGTAGCCACAAATTATCATAAGAATTTTTTGAATATAACGCCTCTTTTCAGATAACATTATCTTTAAAGAGGTGTTTTATTATGAAAAAATTTAAAAAACGTCACGTCATACTGACGTCTTATCTGATAGCCGCCTTCATTGTAATGGGCGGGTTCATATTCTCTAATTACGTGAGAGCCGAAAACTACAAGCGCCATCTCAACAACACATATCAGCACGCCTTCGCCGAGCTTGTGACATGCGTGGGCGAGATGGACTCCGCTCTTCAAAAAAGCCTTTACGCCGTTTCCCCCTCAATGGTAAGCTCGTCCTGTACGGAGATATTCGGCAAGGCGCTTTCAGCGCAAATGGCGCTTGGAGAGCTTCCTTTTTCTGCGCTCAACCTTGAATCGACCGCGTCATTCATATCAACGACCGGAGATTACGCGCTCATGCTTTCAAAAAGCGCCGCCGGAGGACGTGCATACTCAGACGAGGAATTTGAAAATCTGTCCTCCCTGTCTGAAACAGCCGGCGTGATCTCAAACAACTTGATCGATCTGTACGCTCAGATCCAGGATGGCAGGCTTACGATAGGCGAGCTCGCCGCAGCCGAAAACTCTGCGGGAAGCGCCGATGGCGCGGCTTCAGCCGATCTCGGCGAAAACATCAAAACCATGGAAAGTGAATTTCCGGAGATCCCGTCGCTCATCTACGACGGTCCTTTTTCGCAGCATATAACAAATATGTCGCCCGTTCTTGTGGAAAACATGCCAGAAATATCTTCTGAAGAGGCTATCACAATCGCTTCGGAATTTACAGATATAGAAAAATCAGCCTTCACGTACGGCGGCGAACGTGGCGGCAACCTACCCGCATATATGCTCTACGCGAAAGTAAACGGCGGTGAGCTTACTGTTGAGGTCACGAAAAACGGCGGCGTAGTTTTGAATATGACCAACTCGCGTCCAGTCGGCGATCCGACCGTTTCCGTCGATATAGCCGCCGCAAGAGCTGAAGATTTCCTTCAAGCGCATGGGTTTGATTCAATGCGTCCCAGCTATTTTACAGTTCAGGATTCTTCCGTAATAGTAAATTTCGCGTACACGCAGGATAACGTCATATGCTATACCGACCTTATAAAAGTCCGCGTTGCACTTGACAACGGCGATGTAACAGGCTTTGAAAGCCACGGCTACGTCATGAATCATTCAGAACGCTCCATCCCGGAAGCAACTGTCACAACGGAGCAGGCACAGGCAAATATTTCGGAGCATTTGGAGGTCCTGTCGCACAATATGGCTATCATCCCGTCAAGCGGCAAATATGAGCTGTTCTGCCACGAGTTCAAGTGCCAAAACGAGCAGGGCGCGCACTATATCGTGTACGTCAACGCCTCGACCGGCGTTGAGGAAAAGATCCTTATATTGATCGAGGATGAAAACGGCACGCTCGTCCTGTAAGTATACACCACAGGCTACGGATAAAATGCACTAAATTGTAAATTTTGATCAAAAAGCCGCACAGAAATCAATCTGCGCGGCTTTTGTCTTTAAGTATTGGCTTTACACGTTCTCCTCTTCTATCCCGTCCGCCGGAGCATTCTCCTCCTCCGCTTTATCAAACAGGTCGTCCGCGGTAAGCATCGTCTGATTTGCTTCCGGTATCGGAGCCGTCCCGTGTATAAGCTGCATCTCCTGCCACTGCTGCTTCGTTATCAGTATCTGACGGGGCTTTGAGCCTTCAAAAGGACCGACTATGCCCTTTTCCTCCATCTGATCCACAAGACGTGCCGCCCTTGCATACCCGAGCTTCAAGCGTCTTTGCAGCATCGATACCGACGCCTGTCCGCAGTCTAATATGACCTCTATCGCTTTTGTCAAAAGCTCGTCATACTGCTCGTCCCTGCCGACTTCCGAGGCTTGCTTTCCGTTTTCCGGCTTTTCCTCCGCCGCCTTGTCCATATATTGGATAGCCTCCTCGCTGTAGACCGTCTCGACTTCAGAACTTGTCTTTATAAAGTCGATTATCTGCTCGCGTTCCTCATCGGATACCCATGTACCCTGGACCCTTATCGGTTTTGTCGTACCAACGGGCACATACAGCATATCGCCGTTTCCTACAAGCTTGTCCGCGTTTCCTCCCGCGTCAAGAATGATGCGTGATTCCAGCGCTGAAGATACCTTGAGCGCAATACGCGACGGTATATTCGCTTTCATAAGACCGGTTATTATCTCTGCGCGTGGGCTTTGCGTTGCAATAACGAGATGTATTCCGGCAGCCCTTCCCATCTGAGCGATACGGACTATGGAATCCTCCACCTCTTTAGCCGCAACCATCATAAGGTCGGCAAGCTCGTCTATAACGACGACTATCTGCGGCAGCTTTTCGATATCCCCGCGCTTTTCCGCTATCCTGTTATACGACGTGAGCTCTCTCGCACCCGTCTCTGAAAACAACCTGTACCGCTTCATCATTTCGACGACCGCCCATTGCAGCGCGCCGGACGCCTTTTTCGCCTCTGTTACTACCGGCGTATGTAAATGCGGTATACCGTTGTATATTTTAAACTCGACCATCTTCGGGTCTACCATTATAAACTTGACCTCATCCGGTCTTGCCTTATACAAAATACTAAGTATCAGCGAATTCAGGCACACCGACTTACCTGATCCGGTCGTACCGGCGACGAGCAGGTGCGGCAGTTTTGATATGTCGCCGATGATCGGCTCTCCGCTTATGTCCTTGCCTATCGCAAACGTAAGCTTCGAGGATGCGTTCATAAATTTTTCAGACTCGATTATCTCGCGTAAAAATACCTTCGTCACCTTTTTGTTCGGCACCTCTATGCCGACGGTCGACATTTTATTCGGTATCGCGGCGATCCTGACCCCGCTCGCTCCCAGAGAAAGCGCAATATCGTCAGAAAGGCTCGTGAGCTTATTGAGCTTCACGCCGACGGCAAGCTCCATTTCATATCTCGTCACAGACGGTCCGTGCACTATGTTCGTTATGCCGGAATTTATGCCGAAGCTTTTCAGCGCCATTTCCAGCCTGTCCTTATACGGATCGTCATCCGGAACGCTCTCTTTACTATAGCTTGCAGGATTCGCCTCCAGCAGCGTTATCGGCGGGAAATGATACTTCTGCGCGTCGCTCTCGAGTATCTCCATATCGTGTTCGGGCTTTTGATTTTCGGTATTTTCCTTCTGCGCCGTCTTGGAATCGCCGGCGCTCGGCGTCGCGATATCGGTCTTTGTCTCTTTTGCAGCGCTATTTTCCGCCGCCTGTTTCTCCTCTTGCGGCGCTGTTCCGTATTCCTGCGTCTCTGGCTGCGGCGCAGTATTCTCCTCTGATATCCTATCTGCATCCGCATGAGGCGTGTTGACCACTTGATTGGGAGTTTTCACGCCGGGATTTTTATTGAAAAACGCCGGTTTTTTCTCAAAAAACGGCTCTATATGTACCTTCTTGGGCTCTTTTACCGGAAGTATCGGATCGTCCACGGGCAAATCGTAAGCGGCAAGCCTGTTTTTTGATACGGGCTTTTGGGCATCATCATTTTGTTCCTCCGCAGGCTCCTTAGCTTCTGCTTCGTCCTTTGTTTCCGCTGCAGCGGCTGCCGCCTCCTCGCGCTTATGCTGTTTTGCGCGTCTTTTTCTGCTTATCGCCTCGACCGATTCCTTTATCAAATCTTTTTCCGGAGTTCCGTCCGGCTCATATTCAGGACGCTCCCGCTCCTTATATTTTTCCGCCATCTCCGCTATATTCCTGATATTTGAATTAAGTATGGTGAATATGAACAAAACTATCGCAGTGATAAAAATAAACCCCGCGCCGAATTTACTGAGCATATATCCGCCCAGCACGGCAAACGTGCCGGATATGACACCGCCGCACGGTATCTCGGTCGCATCCTGCCAAAGCTGAGGTATTATTTTAAGACTGAACTCATATTCCTTATCGCATGCCACCAAATGAGCGAAAGCCCCGATAAGTATCGGTATCATAACAGTTGAAAATATCCTGAGCTTTACAGGTCTGCCATGGTGGAAAAATAGTATAAGAGCGCACACCGCAAACATTATCGGGACGATATTCGCGCCCCATCCGACCATCCTGGTATCGAATCTGCTGAGAGCCTCGATAAACAGCCCGTCCGTGGACGGAAAATATCTCAATATCCCGCAAAAAGCTAAAATGGCGCATACCAAGGCAGCCCACTCTCTGCGCATGGGCTTTTTTGCAGCGGCTGACGTTTTTCTACCGCTTTTTGTCCCTGAAGCTTTTTTTGCTCCGGTCGTTCTCTTTTGTGCCATCAAGCGTTCACCTCAAACCTAAATAAAAAACGATGCTATAAAAGAAATCGCGCCTACCGTCCAGCAATAATACGCAAATTTACTGAAATTCGCGCTTACAGCCAATTTTTTCACGAGTATTATTGAAAAATATCCGCTGACCCCGGCAACTACCATACCGACAAGATATTTCGGCATAAGCGACCAGTCGACGCCCTCTTTCAGCGCGTCAACAACTTCAAGCAAAAACGCGCCCAAAACAGCGGGGATCGATAGTAAAAACGAAAATCTTACCGCGAAGTCCCTTCTCAATCCTCTTGCTGTTGCGACCGTTATCGTCGTCCCCGAGCGGGAAAGTCCCGGAAGTGTGGCGATAGCCTGTGCGATGCCTATTATGATCGAATCCATAAGCGTAAAGGTCTTTGCGTTTTTGCGCCCTTCGGTCAATTTATCGCTGACGAACAGCAGCGTGCCTGTTATGATAAGCGCAAAAGAAATAAAACCCGTATGCCCGTTTAAATTTTCTATGGAATCATAAAACGGGAGCACAAGGAACAGAGGAAGCGTGCCTATAATTATAAATATCGCAGTCCTGACCGAAGCCGTCGGTCTTCCCGCATAATCTTTGCCGCCGTCTCCCCTTGCAAGTACAAAATCAAGCATCTCCTTTATCATGGAGGCTATATCTTTTCTGTACGCTATGAATACGGCGACAAGCGTGCCGAGATGGAGCAGAACGTTAAAAAACATATTCCCCGATTCGTCGTAATTCAGCCCGAACAGGTTTTGCAAGATCGAAAGATGACCAGAGCTTGATATCGGAAGAAATTCGGCTACGCCCTGTACCAATCCAAGGAAAATAGACATTAAATAAGACACTCTTTATCACCCCTGTTGTTCTATATTAAAATTATACAACATCACAGGTTAATAATATCACACTTTTTATATCTTATCTACAGTTTTATTTCCTTTTTCCGTCTTTCCTCCGCTATACGCGTATGGAGATAGCTAAGCGCGTCGGCAAGTCCGCCGACCATATCTATAAGCCCGGACTCCACCGCCTCTTCGCCGTACACTACCGTGCCTACATCGCTCGCCATTTCGCCCGTCGCCATCATCATCTTGTTAAACCGCTCTCTGCTTATTTTGGAGTTTTCAGTCACGAATCTGACTATCCTGTCCTGCACCTTGCCGAAATAATTATAAGTCTGCGGCGCGCCTATAACGACGCCTGTCAGCCGCACAGGGTGCACAGTCATGGCTGCGGACGGCGCGATCACCGACAAGTCAGCCGCCACGGCGAGAGGTACGCCTATCGAATGGCCGCCTCCAAGCACGAGCGACGCCGTCGGCTTCGTCATGCTGGCTATGAGCTCCGCTATTCCAAGCCCCGCCTCTATGTCGCCGCCCATTGTGTTGAGCAGCACGAGAAGCCCCTCTATCTCATCTGATTCCTCTATCGCGGCTAAAAGCGGCATTACATGCTCGTACTTCGTCGTCTTCACATCTGACGGCAGTATCTGATGTCCCTCTACCTGTCCCACTATAGTCAGGCAATGTATCACGCCCTTTTCGGATTTTGTCATGACGGAGCCAAGCTCCGTGATCTCCTCGCGGTCGTATGCTTCGTTTATATCTTTATTTGCGTCTTTTTCCATCAAAAAATCACCCCGAATACATTTTCTGCATTCGAGGTGACTTTAATTCATTTTACCTTTGAAGGATCTTTATTTTTCGGCGTAAAGCGCCTTTATCGCTTTATATGTCATATAACAGTCAAGCTTTGCTACAACTTCAAACGGCGCGTGCATGGAGAGGACCGGGACTCCCGCGTCTATCGTTGGGATATTGCGGTTTGCCATGAGCTTTGCGATCGTTCCGCCGCCGCCCTGATCCACTTTACCGAGCTCTGCCATCTGCCATACTACGTTATAGTCTCTGAACATTCTGCGTATTTTGCCTACGACTTCAGCGGAAGCGTCGTTCGATCCTGATTTTCCGCCGCTGCCCGTAAACTTTGCGATGCCCACTCCGTAATTTGCCTTTGCAGCGTTCCTTTTTTCAAAAGCGTCCGGGAAATTCGGATCGAACGCCGCAGTAACATCAGCTGAAATGCAGAAGGAATTTGCAAAGCATTCCTCAATATCTCTTGCCTCGCCGCAGGCGTCGAACAGCGCTGATACAAAATGCTCAAACGCAAGCGACTTCATGCCGCTTATACCCTCAGAGCCGATCTCCTCCTTGTCGACAAGGATGCAGAACGCCGTCTTTTCCGGCTCCTTCTCCTCAAGTATGGCTTTGAGCTCTGCAAAAGCGCAGACCCTGTCGTCGTGACCGTATCCGCCGATAAGCGAGCGGTCAAACCCTATATCGGTGACTTTAGCCGACGGCACTATTTCAAATTCTGCGGAGAGAAAATCCTCCTCAATGATACCGTATTTATCGAACAATATGCCGAGTATGCAGCTTTTCACCTTTTCGCCTTTTTCGGCGTCATTGTCAAATTCTGAGCCTATAAGCACGTTGAGATTTTCGCCTGTAAACGCCTCGTCAAGCCCTTTAGTCCTCTGGGTACGCGCAAGATGCGGCAGCAGATCGGTTATTACAAACTGCGGCTCGCCTTCTTTTTCACCTATAGCAACGTCGATCGTCTTGCCGTCGGACAGCACGACCGTCCCGTGCAGTGCAAGCGGAGTCGTCACCCACTGGTATTTTCTGATACCGCCGTAGTAATGCGTCTTAAACAGTGCAAGTTCGCTGTCCTCATAAACCGGCAGCTGTTTTAGGTCGAGGCGCGGTGAATCTACATGCGCTCCCGCGATATTCATGCCAGAAGCTAGCGGCTGCTTTCCGATAACCGCAAGATAAAGCGCCTTGCCATATACGTTTTTGTACACCTTGTCGCCGGATTTCAGCTTTATTCCGCTCTTAAATTCGGCAAAGCCCTCTTTTTCGGCGAGCTTTATCGCCTCACGCACCGCCTCGCGCTCTGTTTTCGACGCCTGGAGATATTCCTTGTATTCCTCGCAATAAGCATCGGATGCTTTTTTCTCCTCAGCGCTTATCGTCTCAAAAATATTCTTCTGCTTATAAAACAACTTTTCTCTTTCCATTTCTATACCTCCAATATATTTTCTATAACATCCCGGCATTTATTTTCGAATTCTTCTTTGCTTGCAAAATCGTTTGCAAGCTCTACATCGCATTCAGCCGCATATTCATCATCCTGTTTTTGCGCGCGTATCCGCCGGAGCGCGTATTCCTCATCTATACCGTCGCGCTCCATTATCCGGCGAACGCGCATTTCCTCAGGCGCCGTGACGGCGACTGTTATGTCGCATATCTTATCAAGTCCGCTTTCATTAAGCCCATATGCGTCTATTGCGGCAAGGCTCGTCCCCTTTGCCGCCTCGTCGGCGAGCAGCTCTTTCACGCGCTCGACCACGCACGGATGCGTGATGCCCTTTAGGCGCGCAAGCGCGGTTTCGTCGCCGAACACTACGCCTCCCAGAGCCTTTGTATCGAGCTTTCCGCCTGTATAAGCTGACGGAAATTCTTTTCTGAGCTTTTCATTCATCTCTCTGGAATTGTGGAGCAGCTCATGATAAACGACGTCGCAGTCGATTATATATGCGTTTTTATCCCGCAGAACGCTGAGCAGCGTGCTTTTTCCCGCTCCTGTCCCGCCGGTTATGCCTATAACAAACATGACGTCCTCCGTACCTTGGCTTTGCTGTGATCACTTCACCGTTTCTATACCGGTCTCTCTTTTTATCGTCTCCGCCGAAAGCCCTCCCTCTCTCAAAATCCTGAATGGCTTTTGCGTCATATCCACGATAGTGGACTCCACACCGACGGTACATTCCCCGCCGTCTACGGCGCACTCTATCCTGCCGTCAAAATATTCAAGCGCCCGAGCTACGTTTTTTGGGCTCGGCTGCCCCGAAATGTTTGCAGAGGGAGCCGCAAGCGGCGTTTTCACAAGCCTTATTATCTCCAGCGTCTTCTCATGGTCCGGGCATCTCACCCCTATCGTATCTCCGCCGGCAGTAACGATATCAGGTATCGCATCGCGCTTTTTAAGTATCATCGTAAGCGGTCCGGGCCAAAATTTTTCAGCCAGCACATACGCCTCTTCCGGGATATCGTACGCGACCTTCTCCACGTCCTCCATGCCGGATATGAGCACGCTTATCGGTTTTGTCTCAGGTCTTCCCTTGACCTCGTATATTTTCATGACCGCCGCCCCGTCAAACGCGTTTGCGGCAAGCCCATAGACCGTCTCCGTTGGCACGACGGCGAGTCCGCCGTTTTTTATGACCTCGGCAGCCCTGCTGACATCCTCCGTCAAAATTTCCGTTTTCACATCTCTTCCTCCGATACGCGGAGCTTTTCCGCCTGATCCGCCGTTACAAGCGCGTCTATGATTTCATCGAGATCGCCGTTTAATACCTGCTCCAGCTTATACAGCGTAAGTCCTATCCTGTGGTCGGTCACTCTTCCCTGCGGATAGTTATACGTCCTTATACGCTCCGACCTGTCGCCGGTACCCACCTGGCTTTTGCGCTGCGCCGCATATGCCGCGTTCTGCTTCTGCTGCTCCGCCTCATAAAGCCTTGAGACGAGTATTTTCATCGCGCGCTCGCGGTTTTTATGCTGGCTGCGCTCATCCTGGCACTCGACCACCGTTCCCGTCGGAAGGTGAGTTATGCGGATGGCTGATTCAGTCTTGTTGACATGCTGACCGCCCGCTCCGGACGATCTAAACGTATCTATCTGCAAATCCGCGGGATTTATCTCAAAATCTACTTCTTCCATTTCCGGAAGCACGGCTACCGTCACCGTCGAGGTATGGATACGCCCTGACGCCTCGGTATCCGGAACGCGCTGCACACGGTGTACGCCGCTTTCAAATTTCAGCCGCGAATACGCCCCTTCTCCTTCAATAACAAAGCTGACTTCCTTGATACCTCCGAGCTCCGTTTCGTTTATGCTCGCTATCTCCGATTTCCAGTGCTTCGATTCCGCGTACATTGTGTACATCCTGTACAGATTGTAGGCGAAAAGCGCCGCCTCTTCCCCGCCGGCGCCGCCGCGGATCTCTATTATGACGTTTTTTGAGTCGTTCGGATCGTGCGGGAGAAGCAGGAGCTTTATCTCCTCTTCTATTTTCTCCATCTCCGCCTTATTCTGCTCAAGCTCCTCCTGCGCCATGTCCTTCAGCTCAGGATCGCCGAGCAGCTCTTTAGCCTCTTCTACGGCATTTGAGCATTTTTCATATCTTCTGTACGCCTCTACGACCGGAGCTATCTCCTTCTGTTCGCGCGCCAGCTTTGCGTACTGCGCCGGGTCGGTATACACCTCCGGCTGCTGCATTTTCTGCTCAAGCTCTATATATTTTTCCTCTATCGCTTTTAATTTCTCCAGCATATTTATCTTCCTTAATCCCCAATTTTCTAATTTGTTATATTATCACCAAATCCTGTAAAAGTAAATATCTCCCATCTTTTTTCGCAAAGAGAGGAGGAATGGATCTACGTCACTCCTCCGACTTTATTCTGACTATTTTTGATAATGCAAAACCGGCAAGAGCACCGGTCATATTAAGTATCACATCGTCCACATCGCAGCTTCCCAGCCGCAGGACAAGCTGCATAGCCTCTATAGCCGATATGGCTGCAAGCGCCGTCGGCACAAACGCCCATATATGGCGTTGTACGCGCCAAATATACGGCAAAAACAGCCCTATCGGTATAAAAAGCAGCACATTTCCCAAAAGATTCACAAACGCCGTTTTTGCAAAGTGCGGAGCTATTTCCCGGTAATCCGTGAGCAGATATATAAAGCGCTCCAGCGTCCTAAGCGGAGTGAAATTCGTATACAGCCTGACATACTCGTCATACGGTATCGGGTCATACGCCGATAACCTTTGGAAAAATAGCAGATACAGCATCACAACCGTGTACGCCGCAAAAGCCGCGTACACAGTTTTTCTTCCGTTCGAGCCGTTCACTCACGCTCTCCCCTCACTTTATCATATTCTCAAACTCTTCCTCGCTTATGATCTTTATTCCGAGCTCCTGCGCTTTATTTAGCTTGGAGCCTGCGTTTTCACCGGCGAGAACATACGTCGTCTTTTTCGATACCGAGCCGGACGCCTTGCCCCCGAAGCCCGTTATTATTTCAGCCGCCTGATCGCGCGTATATTTTGAAAGCGCGCCCGTGAGCACGAACGTCATCCCTTCAAACCGCCCGTCGCCGCTTTGCTCCTCCAGGCTTTGCGTATTTACGCCTGCGTCACGCAAAAGCTTCAAAAGATGCTGCGACTGCGGCTGCCTGAACCATCGGACGATGTTTTGCGCCGTGACCTCGCCTATGTCGTCGACCTCCACGAAATCTTCCATCTCCGCTTTTTCTATCGCGTCGAGCGTTTTGAAATGCCGCGCGAGCGAGCGGGCAGCGCTCTGCCCCACCTGCGCTATTCCGAGCGCGAACAGAAGCCTTGACAGATCGTTCGCTTTTGATTTTTCTATGGCTTCCATCAAGTTTTCGGATGATTTTTTCCCCATCCGCTCTATCGCGGCAACCGACTGCGCATCGAGATAATACAGATCGCCCGGCGAACGGACAAGGTCGTGTTCCATCAGCGCTTTAGCGAGCGCCGAGCCGAGCCCCTCGATATCCATTGCGTTTCGTGACGCGAAGTGTATTATATGCCGCACAAGCTGCGCGGGGCATTCCGCGCCCTGGCATCTCGACGCCGCTCCGCCCTCGTCGCGCACGACCGGCGCGCCGCATACGGGGCACGTATCCGGTATATGATACGGCAAGGCGCCCTGCGGTCTTTTTGATCTTATTACCTCGAGCACCTCGGGGATTATCTCCCCCGCCTTCTGCACCACGACGGTATCTCCGATCCTTATATCCTTTTCATCGATAAAGTCCTGATTATGCAGCGTTGCGTTCGTGACAGTCGTCCCGGCAAGGCGCACCGGCTCCACCACCGCTTTAGGCGTCAGCACTCCTGTCCTTCCCACCTGCACGACTATATCGACGACTTTTGTCTCCTTTTTCTCAGGCGGGTATTTATATGCCACCGCCCACCTTGGCGCTTTTGCCGTACTGCCCAGGATTGCGCGTCCTTCAAGCGAATTTAGCTTTATTACGGCTCCGTCCATATCGAAATCCAGCTTATCCCTGTTTTCGCCGAGCCATTTTATACGCTCGATACACTCGGCGACATTATCATATTTTCTGTACTCCACCGTCTTGAACTTTCTGTCGCGCAGATAATCGAGCGTCTCGGAATGCGTCTTAAAATCGACGCCCTCGGCAAGCTGGATATTGAACACCAGTATATCGAGATGCCGCTCCGCCGCGATCTTTGAATCGAGCTGGCGCAGAGAGCCCGCGGCGGCGTTTCTCGGGTTTGCAAACAGCGTTTTTCCGTCAAGCTCTCTCTGTTCATTTAACGCATGGAAAACCTTTTTCGACATGTATACTTCACCGCGGACGATAAGCCGCCCTGCCGGCGCGTTTTCTATTTTCATCGGCAAAGAGCGCACCGTCCTCAAATTCTCCGTCACGTCCTCGCCCGTTATCCCGTCGCCGCGCGTCGCACCGCGCACGAAAACGCCGTTTTCGTACTCTACGGCGACGGAAAGTCCGTCTATCTTCGGTTCTACCACGTATTCCGCCTCGCCCAGCGCCGCCTTCACCCTGGCGTCGAACGCATACAGCTCGTTGTACGAAAACACGTCGTTCAAGCTCTCGAGCGGGACCGCATGCGTCACCGGGGAAAATGACGACAGCACCGCTCCGCCCACTCTCTGCGTGGGCGAATCGGGCGTTATAAGCTCCGGATTTTCCTCCTCAAGCTTTTTTAGCCTCTGCATCATCATGTCATACTCGTAATCGCTTATCGTCGGTTTATCGAGTACGTAGTATCTGTAACTATGTTCGTTAAGCTCTTTTTTTAATGTCTCAAGCTCTTCTCTCGCGTTCATTTTTATGACCATTCCTTTCCGCTGCGCTGCAAGGCACAAATGACAAACTTAAAGGATGGTCATAAAATGCCATGTTTTTCGGTCGCCTCTATTGGGTGTAAGAAAAACTGCGCGTTAAATCATAAATTTGGAAGACCTGTCTTTCAATCCTATATCCTATTTAAAATCTGTATACGTCTCCGGGACGCTTCCGACTATAACGGTCTCCGCTACGACGACTTCTATCGTGACCGTCTCCGTCGTAGTTCCCGTCGGCAATATTATGCCCACCTCAACGTCTACATTCATAAGTATCTGATGGCGAGTCTGATTTATTCCCGCCGCCGTAAACACATTCGAAAACGACGTATCCACACTTGTTATCGTGAGCAGCCTTACGTTTATCGTAGGTCCTCTGCCGGAGAGCACCGCTATATCGGTCAGATTGCCCAGCGGAATTTTTATCACGATATCCTCTTCCATTCTCTCTACATTATCGAGGACCCTGCTTGCCACCTCCGTTTGCTGCACGTTTATCTTTTTCATATTGGTGTCAAGCGCCGTTACTTCGCCGTTTGCGCCTTTTTCAAGCGTGACGAGCTGCGAATAATCGTAATCTCCTGTCGACATTATCTCCACTATGGCGTCATTTGCCGTATCGCGTATTATGTCGGTCGCGTCGGCTATCGCTATTTCAGTGACCATCGGCGTCACCTTTATTACTATTGTTGCGCAGCCCGCTATTATCAGCAGCAGCGGAATCATGATCTTTGCCGCTTTTTTCCTGCTCAACCCCGGTCCGCGGTAAAATCTCGCGAATATGAATTTCCTACGCAATTTACGACCCAGCATAAAACACCCCATTTCACCGCCATGCCGCCGCATATATAAGCCGGCAGCTTTTATAACATATTGGAATCTGGCGCTACGCCGCACCGCAGTTTGAACTTGCAGTACCGGCACTTGCGCCGGAGCGCGTCTTTTACGGGGCGCTCCCTCTATGCTAAGTCTATTCAGATTATTCTATTTTTTGCCTGTCCCGCTGTTTTTTAGCATCTCCGCCGCCATAAGCACGCCGAGCTTTCCTGATTCAAAGGTAAGCCCGCCCTGCAAGAATGCCCTGTACGGAGGACGCATAGGACCGTCAGCCGACAGCTCTATCGAAGCGCCCTGCACGAAAGCGCCGGCTGCCATTATGACCTGGCAATCGTATCCCGGCATATCCCACGGCTCCGGCGTAACGAACGAATCTACCGGCGCGCCCGACTGTATCCCGCGGCAAAACAGCTTGAGGGCCTCTTCATTTCCAAACTCTATGACCTGTATTATATCAGATCTCTCCGCCGCCGACGACGGGTATGAGCTGTACCCCAGCTTTTCCATCATTCCGGCACAGAACACCGCCGTCTTCAGCGCCTGCGCCACGATATGAGGAGCCATGAAAAATCCCTGGAACAGCAGTCTGTTGTTGCCGAGCGTCGAGCCGCACTCGCCGCCTATTCCGGGCGCCGTAAGCCGCATCGCCGCCGCGTCTACGAGATCGCGCCGCCCGGCGATATATCCGCCTGTCGGCGCAAGCCCTCCCCCGGGATTTTTTATAAGTGAGCCGGCAATGAGATCGGCTCCGACCTGTGTCGGCTCGAGCTTCTCCGTAAATTCGCCGTAGCAGTTGTCCACAATGACAGCCGCGTCGGGGTTCACCTCGTGTACGATATCGCATATACGCCCTATCTCCGCGACTGTAAACGCGTCCCTGCCGGAATATCCGCGAGAGCGTTGTACTGTAACGGCTTTCACGCGTTTATCCGCCGCTTCCGCTCTTATTTTCTCGTAGTCCGGCTTCCCGTCCTCCGTCAGATCTGCCTGCCTGTACTCGACGCCGTAATATTTGAGCGAGCCGGGGTAATCGCCCGATATCCCGATCGCGCTTTGAAGCGTATCGTACGGCAGTCCTGTCGCCGCAAGCATGATATTCCCCGGTTTTACCGCCGCAAACAGAGACGCGGTTATCGCATGCGTGCCGTTTACAAAGCCTATCCGCACGAGCGCCGCCTCCGCACCGAACACCTCGGCGTATATAGCGTCAAGCGTCTCTCTGCCTTTATCGTCATAGCCGTATCCCGTCGTCCCCGCAAAGCAAGAGTCCGACACCCGGTTATTTCTAAACGCGGCGAGCACCTTTGCCGTGTTGTACTGCGCCGTTTTATCTATCTCATCGAATCTCTCCGACAGCTCCTCTGTCACCTTGTCCGCGAGAGCATACATTTCGTCGGATATCAATAATCCTTCTGTTTCCATCATTTCAGTCCCTTTACTATTTCCTTAAAGTATTCGCCGCGTTCCATAAAGTTCTTAAACCTGTCAAACGACGTGCACGCCGGTGAAAGGATAACGATATCTCCGCTTTCAGCGGCGGCTGACGCTGCTTCTACCGCCTCTTTAAAATCCTCCCGCTCTATTATCCGAGGCTCGCCGCCGTACTTCGGGTTGTTCACCACGGCTTCTTTTATTTTCTGCCGCGTGAGACCCGTAACGACTAAGATCTTGACATGCTCTATTATCTCCCCGCCAAGCGAGTCGAATGGCACGCCCTTGTCCTTGCCTCCGGCTATCAGGATCACCTTTTTATAGAAAGAGCGTAAGCCTGCCGTCGTTCTCGACGGGCTCGAAGCTATAGAGTCGTTATAATACTTTACGCCCCTAAGCTCGCGCACGAATTCTATCCTGTGTTCGACTCCGGCAAAGCTCATCGCAACTTTACGCATCGTCTCGCTCGATACGAGCTCCCGCACTGCTGAAAACGCCGCAAGATAGTTTTCTATATTGTGATCGCCCGGTATAAATATGTCTCCGGCGTCCATTATCTCCTCCGCCTCGCCGTTTCGGACGGTATATATCTTGCCGTCCTTACAGTAGGCGCCGTTTTGGACAGCCGTTTTGCGGCTGAACATCGACAGTCTGCCCCTTGCCATCCCGGCAAACGACGCGGTGATATCGTTATCGGCGTTTAAAACGAGGAGATTCTCTTTCCCCTGATATTTGAAAATGTTCATCTTTGCCTCGGTATACTCGCGCATATCTCTGTGTACGTCGAGATGGTTCGGCGCAAGATTTGTTATGACGGCGATATCAGGCGACATATCCATCGTCATAAGCTGGAAGGAGGACAGCTCCAGTACGGCTATATCGTCCTTCTCCATATCGTCCGCTTCGCACAAAAGCGGACGCCCTATGTTCCCGCCGATATGAACCGTATACCCCTCCGCCTTTAAAAGCTCGGATATGACCGTAGTCGTCGTGGTCTTTCCGTCGCTTCCGGTGACCCCGGCTATTTTGCATGGGCACACCTTGAAAAACAGCTCCATCTCCGATGTAAGCTCGCTGCCTTTTTTAACGGCGGCAGCGATCTCCGGCACATCGGGACGCAGTCCGGGCGTTCTGAATATTATATCTTCATCAAGATCTTCAAGATATCCGTCTCCAAGGACCAGCTTCACGCCCAAAGCCTCAAGCTCAACTGCAACTGCATCGAGCTTTTCGCGCGGCGACTTGTCGCGCGCCGTGACCGATATCCCGTTTTCAGCCAAATATTTTATAAGAGGAGTATTGCTCACCCCTATGCCTATAACAGCTACTCTCTTATTCTTTATCGTTTCAAGGTATTCTTTTAACTTCATCTAAGCACCTCTTCTTTGCATTTCCTCACCAATTATAACCTTATCTCCCTGATATTTCAAACCTTATATTATATTCGCAGAAACGGCTATATGATAATTTATCACAGTTATTTGACAGCCGTGTTTTTACGTAGTAAAATATGCGCTGAGTAAGCCAGACAGTCGCGGGCACAAGCCGAAAGGCTGTGCGTGAGGAAAGTCCGGGCTCCGCAGGGCAAGGATAACGGGTAACGCCCGCCGAAGGCGACTTCAGGAAAAGTGCAACAGAGATATACCGCCTCTTTCAGGTCGATACCATGTCAATCTTTTGCCTGCTGTTTTTAAAGGCGCTGTGGTTTAATCGGACCGTCTGAGGTAAGGGTGGAAAGGCGAGGTAAGAGCTCACCCGTCGGCTGGAGACAGTCCGACGCTGTAAACTCTATCCGGAGCAACACCGTGGAAGGACATTAAGGCTTGCCCGGCCGTCCTTAGGAGGTGGCTTGAGCTTACCGGCAACGGTAAGCCTAGATAGATGGCTGTCCATGACAGAATCCGGCTTACAGGCTTACTCATCTTACTTTTACAGGCATGCTTTCATGCCATCTTCCCGGACGGTTTGTTATTTCACGCCATCCGGGGTTTATTTTCCTTTTTAAAGCTTGGAAAGCTTTTTATTCTATATTATATTTGAGGTCTGATGAAAAATGGAAAAAATAATCGGTAAAATTTTTGATGAAGAACGCGCTCTGTACAACAGCCGCGGCGTACATCTTATAAATTGCTCCTTTGACGGTCCCGCAGACGGGGAGAGCGCGCTTAAAGAATCGTCCGACGTGCTCGCGGAAAACTGTTTCTTCAACCTGAGGTACCCATTGTGGCACGACTCCCGCCTTGAAATCAAGGGCTGTGAGATGACGGAGCTTTGCCGCGCCGCGCTTTGGTATTCAGATCACATCGATATCACGGATTCAAAACTGCACGGGATCAAAGCGCTCCGCGAATGCAGCGACATCACCATAAACGCCTGTGATATCATATCTCCCGAATTCGGATGGTTTACGCACCGCGTAAAAATGGAAAACACCGCCGCTGAAAGCGAGTATTTCATGATGAAGTCCGACCGTCTGGAGTTTAAAAACGTCACGTTTAAAGGCAAATACTCTTTTCAGTACATAAAAGATTCAGTATTCGAAAACTGCAATTTTGATACTAAAGACGCATTCTGGCATGCTGAAAACGTGACGGTTAAAAACAGTATCATAAAAGGCGAATACCTTTCATGGTATTCAAACGGACTCACTCTGATAAACTGCAAGATCATAGGCACGCAGCCGCTTTGCTACTGTAATGATCTCAAGCTTATCGACTGTGAAATGATCGACACCGATCTGTCATTTGAAAAATCGACGGTAGACGCTACGCTCACGGTCCCGATAATCAGCATCAAAAACCCAAAGGCGGGACGTATCCTCGTGCCTTCAGCCGGTGAAGTGATCCGCGACGACCCTGAGGCTTTAGGCGAAGTGATTTTTACGGATAAATAATCTGCGTATACTTTTTTCTCTGCAGCATAAATGCGTCTTGCATAAAATCCCCGCGTATCCTAAAATAAGACTTATAGATATATTGAAGGGAGCTCTGTTATGAAATATATAGACATGCATTGCGATACGCTTATGCCGTTTGCATACGGGAAGCCGTACAATATCCACCGCAACAATATGATGGTAGACTTTGAAAAGCTCAAAGCCGGCGGCGCGTCGGCACAGTTCTTCGCCATGTTCCTGCCGTCCCCAAGCAGCTGGGAGCGCATGGGCATAAGCCCGATGTCCGACTGGGAATATCTCAAAACGCTTTCCTCTGCATTTTATGCAAATCTTGACGCAAACTCCGATATGATAGCCTTTGCCGGCAATGCCGGAGACTTGTCTCAAAACGAGCGCGACGGTAAAATGTCCGCCTTCCTCACTATTGAAGACGGCAGAGCCGTGGACGGCGATATGACAAATCTGACCACTTTTTACGATATGGGCGTAAGGCTTATCTCCCTCACCTGGAATTTTGAAAACTGCTTTGGTTACCCCAATTCTAAAGATCCGGAGATCATGGAAAAAGGATTAAAGCCCTTCGGCATAGACGCCCTCGGCGTTATGAACGACCTTGGCATAATTATTGACGTGTCCCATCTGTCCGACGGCGGATTTTACGACGTTGCGAAGTATTCCAAAAAGCCTTTTGTCGCGTCGCACTCAAACTGCCGCGCCATAACCGGTCACACGCGCAATCTGACGGACGATATGATAAAAATACTCGGCGATACGGGCAGCGTGTCCGGCATCAATTTCGGCGCTGATTTCATCGCGCCGGACGGCACTCCTGTTTTTTCAAGCGTTGAAAACATGATCGCGCATATCCGTCATTTCATCGACAAGGGCGGTATCGACTGCGTCGGTATCGGCACCGATTTTGACGGCATAAGGGGCGGGATGGAGATCGACAACGCTTCTAAAATGCAGCTTCTCTTCGACGGGCTTGAAAAAGCTGGTCTCAGCGACGACGAGATCGAAAAGGTCGCATATAAAAACGTCCTTCGCGTAATTGAGGAGTCGATGAAATAAAAACCGCTCCGGCTTTATAAAGCTAAAATCCCGCCTGTTTAAATCAGGCGGGATTATCTTGTCGAAAAAGGCTTTGCCTTTTCCGACAAAGGGAAACAGCATGGCGCGACGGACTCAGTTTCTGCAAAATTGTCGTCCGTCATGCCATGAAAAGAGTCATTTTTGAGGCGCATGTCCCCAAAAATGACCGGGTTTGATTTTATTCCCGCCTCTTCGGAGGCGGGAACTCTTGCGAGGCTCTATCTATTGAGAGCTTTCTCGACAGACTGATTCCGTCTGTTTAAATCAGACGGAATTTTATTTTTTTACTGTTATTTCTTTAAATATGCTCACGCTCATAAAATAGTCGTCTGAATACGATGCGCGCATTGTGATTTTTATACGCACACCCGCTCATATAAACTTGGCAGGCATCTTAGTCAGGCTATTTTCTGAGATCATTTTTCCTAAAATGCTCTTTCGTAAGCTTTGCCACAACTCCTGAGAGCGCAAATATCGCTATAAAGTTCGGAATCGCCATAAGCCCGTTAAAAGTGTCGGAAATATCCCACGCGATGTCCACCGAGGTCGTTGCGCCGATCACAACGACTACTATAAAAATCACTTGATATACCCTTGAAGCCCCGATACCGAAAAGATACTGCACGCATCTCGTCCCGTAAAGCGCCCATCCGAGCAGCGTGGAGAATGCGAAGAACATCAACGCGATCGCTAAAAACAGCGTCGCCGTCTTTTCGCCCCATACCGTTGTAAACGCTGCCGAAACAAGCTCCGCTCCAGGTTTTACGCCCCATTCTACATCCACTCCGCTTATTACGACTGCAAGACCGGTAAGAGTGCATATAACTACAGTATCCACAAACACTTCAAATACGCCGTAAAACCCCTGATGTACGGCGGATGGCGTCTCCGCCGCCGCATGGGCGATACCGGCAGATCCAAGTCCCGCCTCATTTGAAAATGCGCTCCGCTGGAGACCCCAACGTATTGCCTCTTTCATTGCGATACCGGAAGCCGCTCCGAACACGGCTTTTGTGCTGAACGCAGCCGCTAATATTTTTTTAAACGCGTCGCCAAGCATGGTGATGTTGTCCAAAATTACAGCGAGCGTAAATATTATATACAGCGCGCTCATCAGCGGGACGAATTTTTCCGTGACCCGACCTATCCTCTTAATCCCTCCAAGAAGGACGACGGCGACAGCCGCCGCAATGAATATGCCAACAGCTAAATTGACGGCTGACTCGCTGAATCTTCCGGGCATAAATACCTCTACCGCCTGATAGGCAGAGCCGGATATGGAATTTGCCTGCGACATATTTCCGATACCGAATGAGGCAAAGGTCGCAAAAACGGCAAAAGCCGCCGCAAGCCAGCCCCATTTTTTGCCCATGCCGTTTTTTATATAATACATAGGTCCGCCGACCCAGTCGCCTTTTGCGTCGCGTTCACGATACCGTATCGATAATACAACCTCAGAATATTTTATCACCATACCGAGAAGCGCCGCCACCCAGAGCCAAAAGATCGCGCCGTAGCCTCCCATCGCTATCGCCTGACTTGTGCCGACAATATTGCCGGTGCCCACCGTGGCGGCAAGCGCAGTTGTTACCGCCTGCAGCGGCGTGACAGAACCTTTGCCCGCTTTTTTCTTTTCGAACATTTTCCCGAGGGTATTTTTCATTATATACCCGAAATGCCGAAACTGGACGGCGCCGGTCCTTATCGTTAAAAATATCCCGCCCACAAACACAGCGGGCAGCAAAGCATACATCCATGCGATCTGATTTATAATTTCGTTTAAATTCAGCAGAGCATCTAACATTCCATTTCTCCTCGCAAAAATATTATTTCGGAATTATAACACATGCAATATCCCGTCACAAGATTTTACCAAGAAATCTCCGCCGCCATAGTGCTGCGGTATTTAAAACAAAAACGCATTCTTACTCTGAGCTTTTGTACGCAGAGCTTATCTTCAAAAGCGGCTTTATATAAAATATGCCGCTCTTGCGCTTTTAATGCGGTCAAACCGAAACCGGCGGGCTGAAGTAAAAACAGCCCGCCGGTTTTTATATCAAGATTTTATCTGCCTGTCGATAAGCTCTCCGTCCGAATCAAAAAAGGCGACCTCGTACCTCGGCGGCGATATATTCTGCGCGGGATTTGAATATGAGCCGCGCCGCAAGCTCTCAAGCACGAGCTGCTCGCCTGTTTTATACGCTCTTTCCTCCTCGGTCGAGCCTTCGCCTATGGTATTCGCTTCATATATGAACATGAAAAGCCCGTCCGTCTCGCGCTCGGCGCTTGAATGGTAAATTTCGTTTATACGGATATCTTTCCCGTCCACTTCAACGACCGTATCCACAGTCATTGTAAGCTCTGCATATGTCGCGCCGGGGACATTGTCGAACACAAGCGCCATGCTCTTGGAGCCGCCGCGCGATATATTGCCGTATATGCTCTCCGGCAGCGTGATGACCGTCATATCCCCCTGCTTGTCGTATATCATCAAATCGGCGTTTTGCGCCGTATTTTTCCAAAAGCCTTCATCGCGCCACAAAACGATCTTATCTCCTCCGTCGGCGACGGTGAAGTGCGGTCCGTTCATCTGCGTGTCGACTGAGGTCATTATATTCAAACCGTCCAAAAAATTTGCCCTCTCCGCTCTTCTAAACGCGGCTTCGGAAGTCATGGGATATCCGGCAAACGACCAGGCGATATATAAAAGCAGCGTGCACACCGCCATATTGCGCACTGTTTTCCACGGGCGCGTAAGTCTTTTTGATCTCATTGTCCCGCCTCCGTAAAACACACTCTTACGCATAGATCGTCATTATAAACGGGGTACAACTCTACCCATTCGGGCATATGCGCCGTTTCTGCCAGCTCGGTAAAAATCAGCGAAAAACGCCATTTCCCCCAGTGCCGGACGAGAGGTCCTCCGTAACAGCAGTTTCCTTTGCCATCAAACTGCGCCCAATCGAGCCCGTCGCTGCCGTATAGCCTGCCTTCACTGTCCCGCATCATAAGCGCTTCCGCCGACGGTGCGGAGACCCACGGCGCAAGATTATGTATCTCTACTGCCAATTCCACGATTTTTACAGGCGCGCCGGGCTCTCTTTCATCTTCCCATATCCACGCGCCAGCTACCGAGACAGTATAACCGCCGGAGCTGAACGCTCCTTCGGTCTGCCCCGTTGCGGCAAGCTCTATCTCTCCGCTTTCCCGATACACGTCGTATATGCTTTCTTCCCATGTTCCGGGCGGCGGCAAAAATTCAGCCGCGACTGTTCTGAATTCTCCTGCAAGAGCGCTCAGCACAAGCAGCGCACAGCAAATTATCACCATAGCTTTTGAAAAAAGCCAGAGCCTGCCGAGCCACGGTTTGTGAGCTCTGTTCATCGCAACGCCGACCTCATCCGGATCGCCCATCGCTGCCACTGCGACGCGCTTTGCTTCGCTTATATCCATTCCGGCAGCCGTCAGGTCTTCGATCTTATCCTCGATATGACCGGAAAGCTCGTCGCGTATCGCTCTCCTGTCAGGCGCGAATTTTACATGCCCGCACACGCGATCAAGCCATCCTGTTGCGTTATAGTCCATCGCGCTCACCCTCCTCAGGCTAAAATCGCGTCAGCCGAAGAGGCGAGAACTTCGTTCACTTTCTCCGAAAACAGCTTCCACTCAGCCGTTTTCACATCATACAGTGCCGCGCCCTTCACAGTGAGACGATAGTATTTGCGTTTCCTGCCGTTTTCCGCCTCGCGCATATACGACGCGACAAGCCCGTCGTTTTCCATGGTGTGCAGCAGAGGATACAGCGTCCCTTCCTTCAAATCAAACGTGCCGTCAGAGCGTTTTGACAGTTCCGAAACCATCTGGTAGCCGTATTTATCCCCGTCCTTCAGCAGGGACATGATAAGCAGCGCCGTGCTGCCAGCCATGAGCGCCCTATCTATTTTCATTATATCACTCCTTAAACAGGCTTGCTTGTTCTATATACCTAGATATTCTATGTATATTATACATAGAGCGCCTAGGTATGTCAATACATAGTTCCTTTCTCTATACAAGCAGGATTTGCACGGAAGTTTCTAATACGCCTGTTGATTCCGAGAGGATACGGAGATATAATTACGTCCGGAGGTAGAAATCTGTGGAAAAAAAGAGGATTATATTAAAGGCTTTTCTCGCGGCGTTCCCGTATACGATACCGATTTTCGCGGGATTTTGGTTTTTGGGAATGGCTTATGGGATCTATATGAACGTATCTGGCTTCAGCTTCTGGTACCCGCTTCTGATGAGTCTTACGATATTCGGCGGCTCGCTTGAATTTGTCACTGTTACGATGCTGCTGGGAAGCTTTGCCCCGCTTCAGACCTTTCTTGCAACTTTGATGATCCAAGCGCGGCACTTGTTCTATGGAATAGCCATGCTGGACAAATACAAGGGGACGGGCTGGAAAAAGCCATACCTGATTTTTGGGCTGTGCGACGAGAGCTTCTCTGTCAATTACACGGCTAAAATCCCCGACGGCGTTGACAAAGGCTGGTTCATGTTTTTCGTCACTCTTTTAAATCACCTGTATTGGGTGTCCGGCTCAACGCTCGGCGGCATACTCGGCTCTTTTCTCAGCTTTGATACAGAGGGGATAGATTTTGTAATGACTGCAATGTTCGTCGTAATTTTTATCGAGCAGCTTCTCAAAGAAAAACGTCATTACACCGCTGTTATCGGAATAATTTCCTCGGTCGCATGCCTTGTCTGCTTCGGCGCCGACTCTTTTCTTATCCCGACGATGGCGTGTATTCTGTTTTTGCTCACGGTCTTGAGAAAGCCTATAGAAAGGACAGGTGACGTGCAATGACGCTGACCGAACAGATCATCACCATCGCCGTCTGCTCGCTTGGAACAATGCTAA
>CALWWO010000142.1 GCA_944385265.1 uncultured Oscillospiraceae bacterium | reverse complement strand
ACCTACTTCTGACGATACAATTAGGGCGTGACGAATTACAACGATTCTGACTATGGACCGATCCGGCGCGCTCCGAGATATAACAACGTCCCCGACACCGGGCCGAACCAATCTGGTGTGACGGATTACAACGACACGGACTACGGACCGAACAACGACGGCGTGACGGACTACGGCAGCACGAATTACGGCGACAGCAATTACGACGATGGCGGCAGCGACTACGACGGCGGCGACAGCGGATATGACGATTAACGCGCCGGAAAAAGTACAGATGAGGCATGAGTTAAAGCACCGGATCAACCGGCAGGAGGATCCGGCGCTTTCTCAGCGGCTGAGAAAGCTGTTTCGACACGACCCGAATGCGGGAGCGGACGGAAGTTATCGCGTGACGAGCCTGTATTTTGACACGCCGTATGACGATGCGCTGCGAGAAAAGCTCGACGGTGTAAACAGGCGTGAGAAGTTCCGTCTCCGCTATTACGGCTGCGATACGGATTTCATCAGGCTTGAGAAAAAATTCAAAATAAGCGGTCTCTGCGGCAAGCGCAGCGTCCGTATCACGGCAGAGCAGGCGGTAAATCTCGTATCCGGCGAGTACGGTTTTCTGCTCGATTCCGGCGAGCCGCTTTTGATAGAATTTTACAGTAAGCTTCAGGGTAAGGGGCTGCGCCCGAAGACTGTCGTCGTGTACGACAGGGAGGCGTTTTTATATGATATCGGAAACGTGCGGGTCACGCTGGACAGGAGTATCCGCACGGGGCTTGGCAGCGTGGATTTCTTAAATCCGGACCTCTTTCATATGAAGGTGATGCCGGGGTATACGATACTGGAGGTAAAATACGACGCGTTTTTGCCCGGGATCGTCAGCGCTGCGGTACAGGTACCGGGCAGGCAGGCTTCGGCGTACTCAAAATACGCCGCGTGCCGCCGGTTTGATTAAATTTTTACGGGAGCGTGCGATATGACGTTTCAGGATATTTTCAAATCCGATTTTCTGGAGAATATGTACAGCGTCTCGATACTGGACTCTGCTATCGCCCTTGTTTTGGCGTTTTTAATGGGGCTTTTTATCTTTTTCATATACAAGAAAAGCTACAGCGGCGTCATGTATTCATCGAGCTTCGGCGTGACGCTCGTCGCGCTTACGCTTATTACGACGCTGCTCATTATAACCGTTGTAAGCAACGTCGTCCTATCTCTCGGTATGGTGGGCGCGCTGTCGATCGTGCGTTTCAGGACGGCTATAAAAGAGCCGATGGATATCGCATTCCTCTTCTGGGCTATAGCGGTGGGCATCGTGCTGGCGGCTGGACTTATTCCGCTTGGCGTGTTCGGCAGTATTTTCATCGGTGCGACGCTTCTCGTATTCTCACACCGCAAGTCGGGCGATTCGCCGTATATCCTTGTCGTACACTGTGAAAGCGGCGAGAGCGAGGAGCGGGCGCGAAACTTTATAAAGTCCGAGGTGCGCCGCATGAGCTTAAAGAGCAAGAGCGTGACGGATGGCTGCGTCGAGCTCAATTACGAGATCAGGCTGCGGGAAAATGACAGTAGCTTCGTAAACGAGCTTGAGGGTATGTCCGGTGTAGAGCGCGGCGGTTTAGTTTCATACAACGGCGACTATATGGTATAACGCTATGATAAAGCATAAGCATATTGATATAATATGTATCTGCGCGGCTGTTTTGGCTGCCGTCATCGCGCTGCTGTTTTTAAACGGAGAGAAGCTCGGCATAACGAAAGCGACGGCTCAGCCGGAGTATGCCCTCCGCCTTTTCGACGACAGCCGGGTACACGCTATCGATATACAGATCGAGGACTGGGGCGCTTTTGTAGAAAATGCGGAGCATGAGGAATACGTCCCGTGCACGGTGGAAATAGACGGCGAGCAGTTTTTTCAGGTGGGACTTCGCGCAAAGGGCAACAACTCCCTCCGTCTGACAAGCGAATACGGACTTTCACGATACAGCCTGAAGCTGGAGTTTGACCATTATACCGACGGCGGGAATTATCATGGACTAGATAAATTTTCGCTTGACGCGTCGTTTCAGGACAACAGCTATCTCAAAACGTACATGGCTTACGATATGATGGAATTTATGGAAGTCCCTGCGCCGCTGTGCAGCTACGCCTTTGTAACGGTAAACGGCGAGGACTGGGGGCTTTTTATCGCCGTAGAAGAGCCGGAGGAGGCTTTTGCCCGCCGGAATTTCGGCAAAAATCACGGGATGCTCTATAAGCCGGACTATCGATCTTTAAACGCGGAAAACGCCGATGTGGCTCTCAAATATATCGACGGTGATCCAAATAGCTATCCCGGCATATTTGAAAATGCCAAATTCGACACAACAGAAGCTGATAAGCACCGGCTTATCGATGCGCTTTACACTTTGTCGACGGGAGAGGATCTGGAGAGCGCAGTAAACGTAGACGAAGTGCTGCGGTATTTTACAGTACAGGTATTCGTGATGAACTGGGACAGCTATCTTGGGCGGACGGGTCACAACTACTTTTTATACGAGGAGGACGGCGTATTAAGCGTCATCCCGTGGGACTATAATTTGGCGTTTGGCACGTACGCGCTCGGCATGACCGATCCAATTAGAGACCCGAATATTATTATAAATTACCCTATCGACACCCCGGCTGAGGGGGAATATATGCTAAATCGCCCGCTGTACCATAATCTGATGAAAAACTCGGAATATTTTGCCAGATATCACGCCTATTTCTACGCGCTTGTATCAGAATATTTTGAGAGCGGGCTGTTTGAGACCATCCTGCGCGATACGCAGAGGCTCATCGCTCCGTATGTGCAGCGCGACCCCACGGCGTTTTGCTCCTACAGCGACCATAAACTCGCCGTGGATACGCTTTTGCAGGTGTGCCTGTTGCGCGCTGAAAGCGTGCGCGCGCAGCTTGACGGCGATATACCTGCGACAATACGCGGACAGCAGGAGAATCCCAAACTGAAAATCGACGCGTCGTCCGTTAGGCTCTCGGACCTTGGGGATTTCGAGGATCTTGAAAATGCAAAGGAAAAACAGATTGCGATCCTGGATAGGATAAAATAAGGAAGAAAACGCGATGAAACGCCGGAAAGATAAAAAGAAAGCGCTCAGAATTTGTTTCTGAGCGCTTTTATCCGTCGAGAAAGCTTACAATAGATAGAGCCTCGCAAGAGTTCCCGCCTTCTCGGAGGCGGGAATAAAATTAAATCCGGTCATTTTTGGGGACATGCGCCTCAAAAATGACTCTTTTCATGGCGTGACGGGCGACAATTTTGTGGAAATCGAGTCCGTCACGCCATGCTGGCTTCTTTTGTCGGGAAAGGCTTTGCCTTTTTCGACAAGCTCAAGCGCTCGGGATTTGTTTCTGAGCGCTTTTGTTTTGTCGGAAAATTTGCTCTGTCAGGTAAAACAGGAATAAAGCGGCGATCGATCTTATACAGGCTGCTCATCTTGAAGCCTGAAAACGAGGATACCCTTTGCCGACGGCATGACCGTGCAGGACACGAGGGTAAAGCCCTGCTGTTCCATCTGGTTTGCAGTTTCCTCTATCTTTCTCGCCATATCCTTCGCCTTTGGAGCATACGGTATCACCACTGTTTTATACATTATCATCACCTCCGAATATACAAATAATATTCATCATATATATCATATCGCATCATGCCGTGCCGCCGGCGCCTGTATATACATGGCGCCGCATGACACAGGCGCAAGTCGCGCTGCATTGCGGTATGATGCGCACGTATCAAAACGAGCTACCCATTCATATCGCGGATTACCGGCTCTAGCGTGCCAAAATCGGTAAAATCCACGCACTTGCCATAAGTCTCGATAAGCGCGCGGTTTTCCTCCGTCTGCTTTTCGGCAGGTATCCTGCGGAGAGACCTGTACAGCAGCGCCATTATCATCCGATGACCGGCTGAGAGATGCTGATAATCGATCCCGCCGCGTAAATGGTGTATTTTAGCTCTGCCGAGCAGTGCGGCTGGCAGCTGCCTTCCCAGCGCGGCACGGATATTTTCCCTGTTTTCCGGATCCTGTGGATCCGAAACTCCCACAGTGACTATTATCAGCTTCTGCCCATCTTGCAGGGTGAGACCGCGCAAGGTTTTTGCAAGTCCCGTCACGCCGCCGGCATACAGCCCTCCGATATATACGATAACGCCCTTATCCGTAAGCGACGGCGCTTCAGTATAAGGCACAGCAGGAACACCTGTTTGCTCCGATAGCTTTTTGGCGTATATGCGGGCGCTTTTATATCTGCTTCCGTAGATGATGATATTTTCCATTTACGCACCTCGCGTTGTTTGATAAAAACTTTTTTAACGGATTCTTGCCGCGTAAAGAGCCAAAACGCGGTAGACCGATCGATTTGATACGAAAACTGTATCGAATACACCTACTATAATACTATATATCAGAATATAATAAAAAGCCGCCGCGCCGTAGTAAACAAGTTGTAAAACCTCCGTAAACTGTTTTGCCGCCGCTGTGCCCGCACTGCTGATAGGACCTTTTATCCGCGTAAACGAACAAAAAACCCATGTCTTTATGACATGGGTTTTTGCACTGTTTTGCCCCTCCTGTTTTTTTGGCGGCGAGTTCGTGCCATAAGCCCGCTCAACTACTGCTTGCCGGTGCAGAAACGCAAGATGAGCGCCGCCGGATAGGGACTGAGCTAAAACAAATCATCGTACGAGACGTTCAAAATCTCTTTTATAAGCCTGATCTCGTCAAGGTATATATGACGCTGTCCGACCTCCATCTTCGCAAGGGCGCTGCGCGTGATATCACACCCCATGAGCTGAAGCTTTGCAGAGAGCTCCTCCTGCGTCATTTTTTTGCGTTCCCGTATATTGCGGATACGTTTACCGACCGCCTTTTCGTAGTTGATGTTCATTTTAAACCTCGCTGCCGATGAGTGTGTCTGCACCTGTTTGAGAACAAATTTAT
>CALWWO010000141.1 GCA_944385265.1 uncultured Oscillospiraceae bacterium | reverse complement strand
TGTGCGATTATTGGACTAATTTCTGTAAGACCGGCGATCCAAACGGCAAAGGACTTCCGGTATGGGAGCCGAGCTGCGATATGAAAAATGACCCTTGGGTGATGGAGCTTGGGCTTCGCGTCGGCATGATGCGCCCGCCGGAGACGCCTGTATCAAAATTCATAAAAGAGTACTCGTACAATTTTTATAATGATTAAAATGCGTATAAAATAAAAACTGTAGATTGTTCTATTTGCAACTGGATACTCAAATGCCCGGACACATATATCGTCCGGGCATTGGAATTTTTTGCTTTATTTTGAGACTCCGTCTTCGCGTTTTAGCCTCTCTTTTGCTTCTTCTACAGTTTCGCCGTCCTTTGTAAGGTATCGCTCGACGAAAGCGTCTTCTATCTTCTTGTATCCGCCAACGACACCGTTTTCGATTTTTTTGTAGCCATCGACTACGCCATCCTCTATCTTCTTATAACCGTCGACGACGCTGTTCTCTACTTTCTTAAAAGTGCCTGTGACTTTTTCGGCTACTTTTTCATTTGCTTTTTCAATTTTTGACTTTGACATGTTTTACCATTCCTTTTTTTCCTTTTATTGCCATATATGATCCAAGCCCAAACACGAACAGGCAAACCACGGCGCCTGTCGATGCATTCATTATTGCAGCAAAGCGGTCATCCGATGAGCCAAATGATGCAATCATCGATCGCTGCAGCGTTAAGACTGACGTTGCCACCTCGGCATAGCCGACATTGCGCAGCACTGAGAGCAGCGGGGAAGGGTTACGGCAGTGCTTGATGGCTCTTATAATAGCCATTGTGATTTTGCAGAAGGTGCAGGTCGCGATTGTTATCATAATGATCTCGCTGTACCTTGTGGCTATGTTTTGCGACATGCTGATGTAAACAACAGCCGATAGTACAATGCTCAACGCCATAAGCAAAATGCCCGACAGTGTCATCACAAAATATTCTGCGTCGGCAGCGGCTTCCGCGGTGTGCTTGCGCTCAAATAAGACTGCGGAAAAGCGCACCATAGACAAAATGGCATAAAAAGCGCACATTGTAATAAACCATAAAGATAAATTTATTATGCCAAGTATGCAATGGTATAGCGCATATAAAAGATTTAATATAAATACAGCGCCAGCGGATAAGATCATTCGGTAACGCTCATTGTTTACGATTTCTTTGCCTGTTTCCGTCCGTGAAAGCAGAAGCATGACCCTTTGTATCGGTTTCACTCTTTGATGCCCTTAGTGATCGGTATCAGGCAGAGCAAAATAACGATCCCGATAAGCCCAATGGCGATTCCGGCGACCATCTGACCCCATACCATGCTGAAGCACATTCCTACGCCTAACGCCAGCGCGCCTACGATACCGACAATGATCGAGAGGATCGTTTTTCCGGAAATACGTATGGGCGCTTTGTGCTCCATCTTTCTCCAGATGAAAAGCGTGATAAGACCGAGGACGACCCCTACGCAGCCGAATACGATACCGGGCTCAAAAGCATTCCATTCGGGTATTAACGCCATACACATTCCAAGGGCAAATAATACTCCGCTCACTGTGCCAAGCACCATTCCGATAAAACTGCTTTTCTTCATGATAATTACCTCCAAAATTATTAAAACAACAGTTGTCGTTTTTCTTTGAGTATAGTATACTGCCTGTGAAGGATAAAAACAATCATCAATTCCCACACAGGTGTTGGAATAATAAGAAAGGTGAGAACGGGGCAAATGAATACAAAAAATAACCGACGGAGAAGAGAATCTATAGAGAAAATCGAAAGGGCTTTTATTGAGATGCTTCAGCATAAAGAGCTGAATGAGATCACGGTTTCCGATATTTGCAAAAAATGTGAGCTGAATCGGAGCACATTTTATGCAAATTTTATAGACATTTATGATCTTGCGGATAAAATCAGGGAACATTTGGAGGAGGAAGTGGGACGCCTTTATGAGGCGGAGCAGACTCAAAAATTTAACAGCAACGACTATCTTCGCCTGTTCCGTCACATAAAAGAAAATCAGCTTTTTTACCGCACCTATTTCAAGCTGGGATACGACAGTCAGGTCAAAGTATGGGCATATGATAATAAACAGGCTGAGAGTTATTTTGACAATCAGCATATAGAGTATCATATTGAGTTTTTCAGAAGCGGGTTTAACGCTATCGTGAAAATGTGGCTTGAGGGAGGCTGCAAAGAGACGCCAGAGGAAATGGACGAAATTATACGCAGCGAATATCAGGGGCGGTCATGACCGTACTGTATGTGAAGGCATGGGCGATATAGTTTGTCAGGCGATCACAGCGCTCCTTGTTTCGTATTTATAAAAGACCGTATTGCAAAAAGCGGATAATAAAAACAATAAAAAAGTTTACAAGAATAAAGGATTAAAGTATAATGGCTCTTGAATCATATTTGTCGAGGCGAGAAAATTGATCAGAGTTTTGCTTTCAGCTGTTTTGGGATATCTCTTAGGCTCTGTAAATCTGGCTATAATAGTTTCACGATTTATAAAAAAGCGGGATGTAAGAGACTGCGGCAGTAAAAATGCCGGCGCGACAAATGTCGCAAGAGTTTTCGGAATGAAAATGGGCGTGCTGACGCTGGCGGGAGATTTTTTGAAAACATTAGCGGCAATGCTCGTCGGAAGATTTTTATATGACGATATGGGAGTGGCGGTCGCAATCGCCGCTTGCCTTGTGGGTCATTGCTGGCCGGTTTATTTCGGATTTAAAGGCGGCAAGGGAGTAGCTGCCGGCGGATGCGTCATATTGATAATAGACTGGCGCGCATTTCTCATAATATTGGCGGTTTTTATAGTAACATTCGCTATTACAAGGATAGTATCCGTTTCGTCGCTGGCGGCGGCGCTGGCGGCTCCGATCTCTGTTACGCTGCTTGGAAATGCTGAGGGACCGTTCGTCATTCTTGCGTTTTTCGCTGCGATACTCGTGTGGTTCAATCATAGAAGCAATATCGTCCGGATTATGAACGGGACGGAGAAAAGGTTTAAGCCCGGGAAGGATGATAGCGGGCGTCGGCGCTAAACGGCAAGACAGGAGGATATACAAAGCTGTTGGATAATGTGCGGACGAGAGGAGCAAATATGAAAAAGGATACGAAAATGCATCGCAATATCGATATGTACAAAGCCATACTTACATTGGAAACAGTGGAAGAATGTATGAGCTTTTTTGACGATTTGTGCTCAGTGACAGAGCTCAAAGCGATGGAGCAGCGCTTTGACGTGGCAGCGCTGCTCAATAAGGGACTTATATCTAATGATATACTTGAAAAAACAGGCGCCAGCAGCGCGACAATAAGCAGAGTAAATAGAAGCCTGCAATACGGAGCGAGCGGGTATTCAACTGTTTTAAAGCGCCTTGAAGACGGTGAAGCGAGCAGCGACACGGAAATTGAACATGATACGGAGAACTGCGGAAAATGACGTCGTATTTTTCACTTGCCCCGTATTACGATTCGTTGACGGAGGATGTACCGTACGGCAAATTCGCAGATTATTATGAGCGGATATTCAAGCTTCGCGGATTAAAAGCAGAGACGATATTGGATCTGGGCTGCGGGACGGGTACGCTTACTTATGTGCTTGCCGAAAGGGGATACGAGCTTATCGGAGCGGATGCTTCAACGGAGATGCTCGCCATTGCCGTCGGCAAAGCCGCAGAAAAGGATGTGAAGATTCAGCCGATTTGGCTGAACCAGACTATGCAGGAGCTGGATTTGTACGGCACGGTAGACGCGGCTGTATGCTCGCTTGACGGGATAAATTACATCCCGCCGGAGGAGCTTAGCGGCGTTTTTTCGAGGCTTAAACTGTTTATAAGACCGGGCGGGCTTTTGATTTTTGATATAAATACTCCGTTTAAATTGAGAAGCTTGGACGAACAGGTATATCTTGATGAAAACGAGGAAGTTTTCTGCGTCTGGCGTACTGAATTTGACGAGGAGGAAAATGTGTGCCGCTACGGTATGGATATATTTGCCAAAACCGGCGCCGACCTGTGGCGGAGGTCGTTTGAAGAGCATTTGGAGTACGCGCACACTCCGGATATGCTAAAGAACGAGCTTGTTAATGCCGGATTTGGAGAGATTTCTGTGTGCGGTGAGCTTGTAACGGAGCCCCCGCGCGAGGAAGAAGAGCGGATATTCATCGTCGCCGAACGGCTGTGACATATTGCGGAGCCCAAAACGGGCGCACAAAATGACATTTTCAATTTAGACAATCAGGTGATTTTTATGGATAAACTTGTAAGAGCGATCGCAGACGGAGGTAATATAAGGATAACGGCGATCAGCACGAAAGAGCTTACCGAGCGCGCAAGAAACATGCATAAAACTTTGCCGGTAGTGACTGCTGCGCTTGGGAGAACGCTTGCTGCGACTTCCATGATCGGCAATTCTTTAAAGGGTGAGGATGATTCCGTTACCGTACGCATAAACGGAGGAGGACCGGTGGGGAGCATAATTGCAGTCTCGGATTCCTGCGGAAATGTTAGAGGTTATGCACAGAACGCGCAGGTGGATCTTCCGCTGAAGGAAAACGGAAAGCTTGACGTCGGCGGAGCGGTCGGGACAGACGGTATGCTGACAGTAATAAAGGATCTTAATCTGCGCGAGCCGTATGTCGGCAGCGTGCAGCTTATAAGCGGCGAGATAGCGGAGGATTTCACGGCATATTTTGCCGAAAGCGAGCAAACGCCTACGGCGTGCGCCCTCGGTGTGCTTGTCGACACGGATCAGAGCGTAGCCGCAGCCGGTGGATATATAGTACAGCTTCTTCCCGGAGCGCCGGAGGAGCTTGCAGAAAAGCTTGAAAAGAATATCGCTGAAGCGGGCGCCGTTACCGGAGTGCTTTTGGGAAACGATGACCCTGAACTGCTTGTAGAGAAGATAATAGAAGGCTTTGATTACGAGATACTTGAGACGGACGAAGTGTGCTATAAATGCTATTGCAGCTGCGAGAGAGTGGCGGGGGCTTTAAGCAGTATCAATAAAAAAGAGCTTGAGGATATAAAAAAAGAGGGTAAACCGATAGAAATTACGTGCCAGTTCTGCGACAAGACGTATATTTTTGATATAGAGGAGATAGAAAAGCTGCTGCAGAGTGATAATTAAGGCACAGCGAAAGCGCTTTTGCGGCGTTAGTATGCGAGAGGAAAATTTATCGAAAACAGCAAAAAATATGTTGACATACAATATTAGATTCGGTATAATAATTTCCGTCGCCACAAGAAAGGCGTATGGGAGCATAGCTCAGCTGGGAGAGCACTTGCCTTACAAGCAAGGGGTCACAGGTTCGAGCCCTGTTGTTCCCACCATTCCGCAACTGGATATTGCGGAGCACGGCCGAGTAGTTCAGTTGGTTAGAACGCCAGCCTGTCACGCTGGAGGTCGAGGGTTCGAGCCCCTTCTCGGTCGCCATTTTGCCCAGATAGCTCAGTAGGTAGAGCAGGGGACTGAAAATCCCCGTGTCGCTGGTTCGATTCCGGCTCTGGGCACCATCAATGCGCGCGTAGCTCATCTGGTAGAGCGCCACCTTGCCAAGGTGGAGGTAGCGAGTTCGAGCCTCGGCGCCCGCTCCAGTCGGCGACATAGCCAAGTGGTAAGGCAGAGGTCTGCAAAACCTCGATTCCCCGGTTCAAATCCGGGTGTCGCCTCCAAAAGATTTTCGCGGGCATGGGATTAATCCCATGCTTTTTTTAATTCA
>CALWWO010000140.1 GCA_944385265.1 uncultured Oscillospiraceae bacterium | reverse complement strand
CATCAACAAACAGGAGCTTTTTCCCCTCTATCAGGTCATGCACAGGTATCTGTTTCATTTTAGCGACCTGATTGCGTTCATTCTGATTCTGCGGCATAAAGCTGCGCGGCCACGTCGGTGTATACTTGATAAACGGTCTGCCGAACGGCACGCCGCTTTCATTTGCGTATCCGATGGCGTGTGGCGTCCCCGAATCCGGTACGCCGCTCACATAATCGATTTTTGAAAGGTCCATATTTTTTCCATCGGTCTGAGCCATTATCCTGCCGTTTCTGTTGCGCATGACCTCGACATTTACCCCTTCGTAGCAGGAATTAGGATATCCGTAATATGTCCATAGAAAAGCACATATTTTCATCTCTTTTCTGCGCGGGGACAATATTTCCATTTTATCTGACGTAAGGTGCACTATCTCACCGGGACCGAGCTCATACTCGTCTTTATAGCCGAGCTTCTGATATGCAAACGACTCGAACGACACGCAGTATCCGTCGTCGCTTTTGCCAATATTCACAGGCAATCTCCCATATCTATCTCTCGCCACTATTATGCTGCCGTCATCCTTCAGCAGCAAAATATTCGCAGTTCCGTCGATACTATCCTGTGCAAAATTGAGTCCGTCCGTTAAATTACTTTTCTGATCTATCAGCGCCGCTACTATTTCAGTCGCATTGACCTTTCCGCCGCTTAACGCTTCAAAATGACCGCCGCTGAAAGAGAGATATTGTTTCATCAGGGCGTCCGCGTTGTTGATCTTGCCGGTGATACATATCGCGTACACGCCGTGGCATGACCTTATAAGAAGCGGCTGAGGCTCTCCGTCGCTTATGCAGCCTATACATGCGTTGCCCTGCATTTCGTCAGTTATACCGGCAAACTTTGTTCTAAACGGTGAGTTTTCAATGTTATGGATCTCCCGCTGAAAACCTTTTTTTGAATCAAGCGCCGCCATACCGGCTCTGCTTGTCCCAAGATGCGAATGATAATCTACTCCGTAAAATACATCTAATACGCAGTCTCTTTTCGACACCGCTCCAAAAAAGCCACCCATCAATTTCCTCCAGTTTATTTATTATATTGCCTGCAGTAGTCTTTTCCGAAAATGTCTTAATTACTGTACTTTTCGCTTATTTCCTCATCTTTTTTCAGTATTTTTTCAGTGTTTCGCGCTCTCTCTGCATCAAGCTTTGCAGCCAGTTCTTCATCCGAAACGGCAAGTATCTGTACGCAAAGCAAAGCGGCATTGGCAGCCCCGTCTATTGCAACCGTAGCTACCGGTATTCCCGATGGCATCTGCACGGTTGAAAGCAGAGCGTCAATGCCGTCAAGCGTCGATGATTTTACAGGGATTCCTATGACAGGAAGCGTTGTCGCCGCCGCGATCGCCCCCGCTAAATGTGCAGCTTTACCTGCCGCCGCTATTATAGCGCCGAATCCGTTTGCTCTCGCATTTTGTGCAAATTCTTTCGCCTGCACCGGCGTCCTATGTGCGGAATAAACATGCACTTCTACCGGTACCCCGTAATTCTTTAGAGTATTTATCGCTTTTTCTACTACCGGCAAATCACTGTCGCTGCCCATTATAACCGCTACTTTTTTCACGTTTGTACCTCCTTTGATTTGCAAAACAAAAGGACAGTTCTATCTTTATAAAAAAACAGAACTGCCCAGACGGTCGACATTAATTCCTACCTTTTGCTCCCCGTAGTTATTCTACAATTCCGTCAGTTACAAAAAGCACCTTAATTATCTAAAATTATATACGATTTACCTCGCAATGTAAAGTGTTTTTCGATATCGCTTTTGCACAAAATGTTTCATCGTGCGCCAAATTTTTTCTCACTCTGCATCGTCAAAAATCATTTTACAAGTTCTCTCGCCTTTTCAGCTGCACTGGCTGCGTCAACCGTATATGCGTCCGCACCTATTTCGTCGGCAAACTCCTGTGTTATGGGTGCGCCGCCTACCATTATCTTCACGTCTTCGCGCATGCCCGACTCCTCGATCGCCTTGACTGTATCGCGCATTGCCGGCATCGTTGTTGTAAGCAGCGCCGAAAGCGCAACTATCTTTGTGTCGGGATTTCCTTTTAATGCCTCGACAAATTTTTCCGCAGATACGTCAACGCCGAGATCTATCACTTCAAATCCGCTGCTTTCAAGCATCATTGCGACAAGATTTTTACCTATATCATGCAAATCTCCCGCTACTGTGCCGATTATCACCTTACCGAGCGCCTTATCCGCGCCGTCCGGCAAATATTTTTTAAGTGCTTCGACGCCTTTTTTCATTGTCCTGGCGGCCATCAGCATTTCCGGAACAAAAATCTCATTGTTTTTAAATTTTTCACCTATGCTCGACATGGCGTCTATCATACCGGAATTCAGTATTTCCACAGCTGACGTCCCGTCTTTTATCGCATCCTCGACAAGTTCGGTAATAAGCTTTGATTTTCCCTTTTCAACGGCTTCCTTGATCTCTGTGACTTTGCTCATTTATTTCCCTCCATATTATCGGATTTTTGTTCTGGGAACTCTATCCCGTCCAAAAAATATTCCTGAAAGTTTTTGTCTGAGGCAAGTTCCAAATACTCCGCCTTCTTGGCAATGCTTTTCGCTCTGTCAAATTCGTGGCGGTTCAGTGCGGCGAGCTTTGCCCCCGCGCCGGCGGCATTTCCTATCTGAACGATGATATTTTCATATTTTAGGGGGACAACGCCTATTGCACACAGACTATGTGGTGATATGTAACTGCCAAACGCTCCCGCAAGTATTATTTCATGCAAATCGTCAAAATCTATCGCTAATGCGCCAAGTGCAGCGCGAATCCCCGCGGCTATGGCGCTTTTTGCAAGCTGGAGCTCTCTTATGTCTCGCTGCGTTATCGATATACGGCGTTTATTTCCGCTCTCGCTTTCCCATACAAGGACAAAAGAGCGCTCGCCGCCGTCAGCAGTTATCCTGTCTCGGAATACATCGCTTACCGACTCATCTTCCGGGTCGGCTATTCTTCCGCTTTCATCTATTATACCATATCTCAGCATTTCGGCAATAGCGTCAATAAGTCCCGAGCCGCATATGCCAGCCGGTTTTTTATGCCCTATAACGCTAAGATTTATCCCGATATCCTCAAAACGCACGCGGTCTATCGCTCCGTCTGCTCCGCGCATACCGCAGCTTATATTCGCGCCCTCAAGTGCCGGTCCAGCCGCCGTTGAGCAGACGATATATCTGTATTTATCTCCAAGCGCGATCTCTCCGTTTGTGCCTATATCTATCATCAGCAGCTTATTTTCTGCTTTATCAATTTCTATATTCAGCAGCGCCGCCGTTGTATCGGCGCCGACAAAGCCGCCTATAACGGGCAGCCAGAGGAGCTTTCCGTTTTTATTGATTTCGATCCCGTAATCCGCCGCCTTCAGTTCCAGCGCGTTTCGAGCTGCCGGAGCATATGGCGCTGTAACAAGCTGTTTTAACGGCAGCTCCAAAAACAGATGATGTATACATGTATTTCCGACCATCGTGACAAGCGCTATATCCTCAACTGATATGCAGGCTTTTTCAGCAGCCTCTTTTATCATTTCATTTACAGCTGTGCGCAATATTACGCTCATACTTTCGGCGCCGTGCTCCATAGCGTATTCGGTCCTGCTTATTACGTCAGCTCCGTATTGTGCCTGTGGATTTAAGCGGCTTACAGCGCAAAGTTCTTCACCGCTTGAGCCGTCCATCAAATAACCCACCAAGGTTGTAGTGCCGATATCAAAAGCTGCTAGAACCGGCTTTTTGCCGCCAGGGAGTTTTAGATACGCATGTGGATTTATTTGAGCTCTGCGGCTACTTGCGTCCTTTAGTATTTTTTGATCAGTCTGTTTCAGGCTTATATCAGGAAAATCGACCTCTATATCCCCAGTTATCGTATAAGCGCACGCGAGATAGGTATCCGAGCTTTCCTGAGTATTCACAACGACTGCGCATTTGCCGCACGTGCCGTTTCCGCCGCACAAAGCGTCAACCCATACACCGGCTCTGCGTTCGACTTCCAGCAGGCATTCACCCGTCTGCGCCTCAACATACAGATCCAGCGGTTTAAAATATACAGTATGCTTTTTAATAAGTTTGCCCACGTTGTCATCGCCCTTCCGCTTATCGGGATATGATCTTGTATATCTTGTTTCGTGTTTTTAAAACAGTCGATTTCATATTTTAGCTGTGATACGTTTAATATCTTGCATAGATAAATCGATTTTGCATCAGGGCGCTATTTCATAAAGCTGAACGTATGGCTCAGTCCAAGCCACTTTTGATCCTTATCGCTTAAGTTAAGCGGTGTGCCGTCGGCTAACGTATAACCTTCGGCAGAAGCGCTACCGGAATATGCGCCCGTAAGTTCCGGCCACTCGATTCCGATTTCCGGATCGTTCCATGCAAGCCCGCCCTCATCATCAGGTTTGTAAAAATCCGTAGCTTTGTAACAAAACTCAGCCGTATCGCTGAGTACCAGAAATCCATGGGCGAATCCTTCGGATATATAAAACTGTTTTTTATTTTCCTCTGACAACTCGACGCCATACCATTTACCATAAGTCACACTGCCGGCACGTAAATCGACCGCGACGTCAAATACGCGCCCGCGTATGACTCTAACAAGCTTTCCCTGCGGAAACTGCTTTTGAAAATGCAGTCCGCGAAGAACTCCCTTAACGCTCATAGACTGATTGTCCTGCACAAACACCATGTCAAGTCCCGCTTCGTGCATATCTCTCTGATTATAAGTCTCAATAAAATAACCGCGCTTATCCCCATGAACAGTAGGCTCGATGATGTAAAGTCCATCAATAGGCGCTTTGGTTACTTTGATTTGTCCCATTTAATCGTATCCCCTCTTTTAAAGCTTCGCTTCATTCAAATATCGTCTTAACGCATCTTGCCACGTTGGGAGAGGCTTAAACCCCGCCTCATAAAGCTTTCTCTTATCCAAGCGGCTGTTAAACGGGCGGGCAGCTTTACTCAGACCGTATTCAGCCGTTGTTACCGGAAATACCTTCGCCCCGCCGCCGGTCAAACGAATTATTTCACAGGCAAAATCATACCAGCTTATATACCCGCCCTCATTTGTAGCGTGATAATATCCGTATTTATCAGTTTCTATCATATCTACAAGCAGACGGGCTAGATCGAACGTATATGTTGGAGTCCCTATCTGATCGTTGACTACACGGATCGTATCGTGCGTCTTCCCAAGATTTGCCATTGTCCTTACAAAATTCTTTCCGTTTAAGCCAAATACCCACGCTATACGGACAATAAAATACTTCTCCAGGGCTTCAGCGACTGCAAATTCGCCTTCCAGCTTTGTTTTACCGTATACGTTCAGTGGAGCGAAATCTTTGCAATCCGGCTGCCATGGCTCCGTCCCCTGTCCGTCAAACACGTAGTCTGTGGAGATATACACCATTTTACAGTCAAGTTTCCTGCATACAGAGACGATATTAAGCGTCCCTTGCACATTTACAGTCCAAACCTTATCTGAATTTTCCGCATCCTCTGCCGCATCCACCGCAGTCCATGCTGCACAATGTATGACCGCGTCTGGCTTTAATTGAGATATTACGCTTTCAACAGTCTCTTTATCCGTAATATCAAGCTTTACATACGGCATATGTGTCACTGGTGAATTGTCCATAACGCCGCTATATATTTCGGAAAGGTCGCTCCCCACGCCTTCGATTCCTCTGCTATAAAGTTCATTCATAACGTCGTGACCGAGCTGACCTCCGACGCCGGTAACAAATACTTTCATGAAAATCGCTCCCTAGCGGTTGCCATACATTTTTTCGTAGTAATTCTGATATTCGCCGGATATGATCGTCTCCCACCACTCGCGGTTATCCAGATACCATTGTATAGTCTTCTGTATACCATCGGCAAATTTTGTCTCCGGCAGCCAGCCAAGCTCGTTGTGGATCTTTGTCGGGTCAATGGCGTAGCGCATATCATGCCCTTTGCGGTCAGTCACATAAGTGATCAAGCTTTCCGGCTTTCCAAGAGCTTTACATATGATCCTCACAATGTCAATATTTCTCATCTCATTGTGTCCGCCGATATTATAGACCTCTCCAACGCGCCCCTTATGGATTATCAGGTCGATCGCCTTACAGTGATCCTCCACATACAGCCAATCGCGGACATTTAATCCTTCGCCGTAAACAGGCAGCGGCTTATTGTTCAGCGCGTTTGCTATCATCAACGGTATCAGTTTTTCAGGAAAATGATACGGTCCATAGTTATTAGAACAGCGTGAAATGGTCACCGACAGATTATACGTACGATAGTATGCCATAACCAGCAAATCTGCGCTCGCTTTTGAAGCCGAATACGGAGAGCTGGTATGTATTGGTGTTTCTTCCGTGAAAAAGAGATCGGGTCTGTCAAGCGGCAAATCGCCGTATACCTCATCGGTCGAGACCTGGTGATACCGCGTGATCCCATATTTCCTGCACGCGTCCATAAGTACCTGCGTCCCTAAAATATTTGTTTGTAAAAACACTTCCGGATTTTCGATAGAGCGATCGACATGACTTTCCGCCGCAAAGTTGACCACCATATCAGGGTGCTCCTCCTCAAATAAGCCGTAAACTCCCTCCCGGTCACAGATATCCATTTTAACAAAGCGAAAATTCGGATTATCCATAACAGGCGCAAGAGTACTCAAATTCCCTGCATACGTGAGCTTATCAAGACAAATTATCCGATATTCCGGATATTTTTTAAGCATATGAAAAATAAAATTGCTACCTATAAATCCGGCGCCGCCGGTTACAATAATCGTCATTATGAAATCCTCTTTTTCTTTATCATTTTATTGTGTCTATGTATTTCCCATCCAGGACGTCTTTAAGATATTGCCCATACTGGTTCTTTTTCAAAACTTCGTATACCTTCAAAACATCTTCCCTTGAAATCCATCCGTTAAGGTAAGCGATCTCCTCCAAACACGCTATCTTGCGGTGCTGGTGTGTTTCCATGGTCTTAACAAAATCGGTAGCGTCCGCCAAGCTTTCATGAGTTCCCGTATCCAGCCATGTGAAGCCTTGTCCCAGCAGCTCGACATTCAGTTCGCCTTGTTCAAGATATATCCTATTGAGGTCGGTTATCTCAAGCTCACCGCGCGCAGAAGGTTTAAGCCCTTTTGCATATTCTACCACTCGATTATCATAGAAATACAATCCTGTAACGCAATAATTGCTTTTTGGCTTAGCCGGTTTTTCTTCAATGGAGACGGCTCTGCCTTGTTCATCAAACTCTACAATGCCGAAACGCTCCGGATCATCGACATAATATCCAAATACGGTAGCTCCTCTTCCCTGCTCCGCATTATCCAGTGCGATCTTCAACCGCTGAGTCAATCCATGTCCGGCAAAAATATTGTCACCCAAAATCATTGCGACAGTATCATCACCGATAAATTCATCTCCAATTATAAACGCCTGCGCCAATCCGTCAGGAGAGGGCTGTACGGCATAACTCAAATTTACGCCGAACTGTTGTCCGTCTCCCAGCAAATCACGAAATCTGGGGGTGTCCTGAGGTGTGGAGATAATCAGGATATCGCGAATCCCTGCGCTCATCAGCACAGACATCGGGTAGTAAATCATCGGCTTGTCATAAACAGGCAGCAGTTGCTTTGAAGTAACTTTTGTCAATGGATAAAGCCTTGTTCCTGAGCCGCCCGCAAGAATAATTCCTTTCATCATATTCCTCCTGTAAATAAATTGCTCGTTTGAGAAATGTATTTTATCTTCATGAAATCAATACTTGATATTACTTGTTTATTTTTATATTTAAGACATTTTAAATATCTTAAATATGTTCTGAAAGCATAAAGTTATTCATCAAAAAGGTGATCAATAATATATATGTTTTTAGAATAACATATACATAACTGCATTTCCACATAAAATTTAATTTTACGCAAAAACATGCATTTTAATATCTAATCTCAAATTTGGCAATTCTGTCTGTGGGATGTACGCTGTCCGGTTACATACTAGCCTTAGACATATGATATCCGGCAATTTATAGATTTTATGTTTAAAAATCTGCTATGCTGTAACTACGGTAAAACTTAACCGCGGCTGGCAACACCAGCTGCGGTTATTCGGTTTTGCGCTGTACGGCGGATTTGCAACTTTACAAATCGATACGTCTGCCTTCCTCTGCGGACAAATATCCCGCATAGATAACCTTTATCGTATCATAGGCAAGCTGATATCCAGCCTCCGGCTGTCTATTATACGCTATCGCCTCCATGAAATCCTGCATCTCGCCTGCATAACCGCGTATGATATCATCGACAATAAAAGGCTTGTTCCAACCCGTTTTAGCAGGCAGCATTTCCGACAATTCTATATTGTCAAGTCCATCTTCATCAAGCATATATGTCTCCATCAAATCAGATAAAGTCATTGTACAGTATATGGCTGCGTCATTACAGTAGAGTTCCACATAATTTTTGCTTCCGCCGAGAAGCACGTCAGTCGCTATTACTGTTGCTTTTGTTCCATCTGAGAAAGTGATAACTATAGTTCCGCAATCCTCAACGTCATGCGGTCTTGAGGCAATATGGCGGTGCTCGTAATCAGTTAGTGTAGGTGTTATACGCGCCATATCTCCTAAAACGCTTTTCACCGTGATTTTTTCTCCGCGTGCAAGTGCTTCCTTCTGTTTAAGCCATAATATCGCTGATAATGGATGTGCACCGACGCGGATCATTGTACCACCACCGGTTTTGTCCCATTCGCCAGCGACCGGAGAACTTGAGCCTTTAAGACTCTCCTCGCCTTTCATATAAAGTATACGACTTTTTTTCGCCATTACCATCTCAGCTGCTTTTTGAACAGCGGGAGCGTAGATAAAGTTTTCAGCATACATAAAAAGTTTTCCGGACTTCTCAACCAAATCCTTAAGCCGATCTATTTCCTGCAAGAGCTTTTCATACATCACTCTCTTTGAAACGGTATCACCAATCGGTGCCCTATCCCCTTCATTACCGAAATATCCTGACAGTGGCTTTTCACAAATTACATGCTTGCCAGCATTGAGCGCTTTTTCTATCATATCGACATGGATATAAGGTGGGGTGCATATATCGATTACATCTATTTCGGGATCGTTTATAAGATCGTCAAAATCAAACGAAGCCTTTTCAAAATGATAACGTTTCAACGCTTCGTCCAACTGATCCTTTCTTTTAGCTACAACAGTTTTAAAACGCAGAGGGATGTTGCTGATGCGGTCATAACCTCCCATATGCAGTTCTGTCCCTCGTCCGGCACCCGCCATTCCAATTACAATCGTCTTCATGCAGCCACTCCTAACTCATTTATTATTCTAAAAGCGGGTCTATTCGCTTTTTTCCACTTCAATCCAAACATCATTATAATGATCCACTATAACGCGATGCATCTCTTCCGCGTTGTCAAATTTTAAAAAGTAAAATCCCAACGGATCTGACATATGATTTTTAATAACATAGCCCGGTTTTTGCAGCATCCACTCATCGTAAACATGGTCACTGAACTCTTTTGTAAGATGTACGCCTTTATAAATGCCGTTTTCTTTTGCTATAAGTGCACGGTACGCCCAAAATCCCTCTTCTGGAACATACTTTGGAAATGCGTCGGCAACTCCGAAGCCGCATTTCGCACGGACTTCCCAATAATCCCAGTCAAATCCGCCGCCGAGTCCCTCTGCTGGTACACTGTAGAGATTCCCCAATACACGGCGCATACATTCCAAAATATAAGCTTTTCCGTCTTTTAAAATATACTGCAGGTGGAAAATACCATCTACAAGATCGAGCGCGTTTGCCATTCTCTCTATCTGAGCAATAAGATCTGCTCGCACTAATTCAACATGGTCAGCCGGAAAAGAATCTGCCTCTACTCTGTATTTATTGATAAACGAATGTTCGTTATTAGAGCACACGGCGACCACCTTTTTATTTATAAGGTAGGTACAGAATCCGTGCTGAGTTCCCTCTATAAACGGCTCAATCACTATACGCTTTTCTCTTGAGGTCTTAAATGCAAATTTAATATTTTCCTTCAATTCATCTACACTGTCTGCGCGGCGAATACCATTACCGGCACTTAAATCAACAGGTTTTATAATCACGGGAAAATCCGTAACTTTCTCTGCCCATACAAGCGCAGAATCTTCATCCTTGAAATTCTTTGCGATCGGCGTATTTATCCCGCCGAGTTCCTCTGCAAATTTTTTGAACTTGTCCTTATCGTGAATAATAAGCGTAGTTTCATAGCTGTCCTGCCCTTTAAAGCCCAGTTTATCCTGAACATATGCAGCGGTTTTGACACCGAAATCATTGCAGCATGGGCAAACTGCATCCACTTCAAGTCTTTTTGCAAGCTCAAGCATTGCTTCCAAATCGGAATAATCTCCATACACATATTCATCTGCCAGTTTATGCCCTGGCAAATCTGCTCTATTTCCAGTCGTTATTACATAACAGCCCAGTTTCTTAAGCCCTCGAATAAGCCTTTCGTCATTATGGCTTGCTGACAGCATTAATACCTTTTTCATGTATATAGCTCCTTACTGTTTATTAATCGCCCTCTGTTTCAGATTATGGAAAGTCATATTTGCCATTGAAGAAATCACGAAGCTGGTCTTTTGGAGTACGCTTGCCCGCATACTCTATATCATGCACTCTCCGCACTTCTTTTATTGTTTCCTCATATGCTTCTTTATTGTCCAGCTCCTTCATCTTATCAGCAATATGATTTATCGCATATTCAGGACTCGGAAAGATAGACGGAAGGTCTTTATATATTGACGTAAAATAAATATCGTTCCATACTGCAAAGGATATACTTCCTGCCTCGTACGGCTCAGAAAAATAACCGTCCAATCCTTCTCCAAAAGTCATGCACCATTTTGCTCTACCGATAAGCTCCATATATTCATCAAAACTGATGTTCCATATCATTTTCAGCTTCATATTTGGATAAGCGCTCTGCACGGCATCCAATATGCTTTTTTTCCATGGCTGTTCATCGTATGAATATAGGAAAATATCCTCCTTTTCCTCATACGGGCGCGGTTTGAATTCTTTAAAGATCGGCGGAATAAGCAAATGTGTAGGTATTCCGAAACGCTCACGTTCCTCCTGTGAACAATAGCTATAATGCGCCACTGTCTGTGTGACCTGGTCAAAAAAGCGCTTAAGCTTTGTTATTATCTCAGGCTTAGGCATAAGCTCTACACGCTGGTTGAGGATATTCAAATGTCGTTTTTCGACATTGAGTATCATATCTTCTGGGTGATCCTTTAGATAATTATAATAATATTCAGCATACAGCTCCGGCAACATTACAAGCACATCATCGACATCGTTTAGCCTTGTCTGTATCTGTTCATATCTGTACACAGGCATATCATTTTTAAACATGGTAAAACCACTGTGCGTCGTATCTCCAGGGCATGTAACAGCAATTACATCTCTATCATGGATATCTTTCAACTCTTTAGACAACCTGTAAATCCCGCAAAAAGACATTATGCCACCACTGATAGCGTCTTCCGGAGAGACAATTTGGACAATAAGTTTTTTACAGCTGTTACGATACGGAAGTACTGCCTCAATCGTTTGATTTTGGATATTTTTATAAAGCGCCTGCAACGCTGGACCCGCTCTTTGTGGAAGATCAGTGGTCGGGACAGAGCTTTTGGTAAAATACATTTTTGGAATCTTATTTATATACCAATAGTGTAAAGGCTCTATATCACAGTCGGGATTATCTTCATAAAATCTTTCA
>CALWWO010000139.1 GCA_944385265.1 uncultured Oscillospiraceae bacterium | reverse complement strand
CGTGCTGCACGCCGTACTTCTCCATGTATTCGTGCGCCGTCTTCTGCTGCTGGAACACATGGGTCTCCACCTGATTCACGGTCGGGGTAACCTCTACAAACTGGCACAGGTCAATGAGTCTGTCCGGATAGAAATTGGAAACGCCGATAGCGCGGAGCGCCCCCATTTTATACGCCTCCTCCATCGCCCTGTACGTTCCGTAATAGTCGCCGAACGGCTGGTGGATCAGCAAAAGATCGATATAGTCCGTCTGGAGTTTTTTAAGCGAATTTTCAATGGACGCTTTGGCTTTCTCGTATCCGGCGTTTGATATCCACACTTTTGTGGTGATAAACAGCTCATCGCGCGGCACGCCGCTCTTTTTCACCGCGCTGCCGACGGCTTCCTCGTTCGCGTACGCCTGCGCGGTATCGATAGCGCGGTATCCGGCGCCGATAGCGTCAAGCACGCAGCGCTCGCATTCCTCATTAGTCACCTGATAAACTCCGTATCCAAGCATCGGCATTTTTACGCCGTTATTAAGTGTTACGTATTCCATTGTCGATTACTCCCTTTCCACATTGTTATTTCTTTGAAATTTTATAGGTCTCGTTTTATGACAGGTCAAGTTCGTCAAGCCGTTCCTGTACGTCTTCTTCGCTGACGCTGGACCTAAAACGCATACCCTCCTGCCAGTCGCCGGTGCCGGCAAGCTCCGATAGCAGCTCGCCGCTCTCACCTATACTGGATGACGCCGAAGTGCAAAACGGTATCACCGTTTTCCCGGTGAAGTCATTACTTTCAACGAAGTCGTTTACCGGCCACGCCGCAATGCCCCACCAGATGGGATATCCGATAAACACGGTGTCGTAGCTGTCCCAGTTGTCGACTGTATCTGCCGTAAGCTCTACATCGCGCAGGCTCTCGTCCTCATACTCGCGGGAGACGCGGCTGTCATCGTCATTGTAATTCAAATCCTCATCGGTATACGGCTCTGCCGGCACGAGCTCGAACAGATCGCCTCCGGTGAGGTCGGCAATATACCCTGCCGCTTCTTCAGTATGCCCTGTGGCTGAAAAATACACCACGAGCGTCCCGCCGTCCGTTCCGTTCTCACTTTCCGAGCTCTCCGTTTCGGCAGAGCTGGTTTCAGAGGAATCGTCTGTACCGTAGGCGCTGTTTTCGACAGTACTCCCCTGCGGCTCCGACGCGGTAGAGGTAGAGGAGTTCTCTCCGCCGCACGCGGCAAAGCTAAACATCATTGCGATCGTCATCAGTAACGCCGTAAATTTTTTCATTTGTACTTCCACTTTCATTCAAAGCATTCGTTAAATATCTCTAAAATCTCGCGGTGCGTCATTATTTTATAGCTGCCCTGCGATATCCCGCAGGAATCCGCGATTTCTTTTAGCTGTTCCTTCTTCGCTCCAAGCTCTTTGAGCGTGGTGGGAAGCCCCAGCTCTTTTATAAAATCCGCAAGCGCGTCGATCCCCGAAAGGGCGAGCTGCTCGTCTGTCTTGCCGCCGCGTGATATGCCCCAAACGTTTTCGGCAAACCGGACAAATTTTGAAAGCCCGTCTTTGTATATGTGGCGGTAATAAACCGGATGGAGCACGGCGAGCCCGCAGCCGTGATTGCAGTCGGTATACGCGCCGAGCTGATGCTCCATATTGTGACATTCAAAGTCGCATTTCTTTCCCATTTTGATAAGGCGGTTTTCAGCCATTGTAGAATCCCACATGAGATTGCTTCGCGCTGTGTAATCCTCCGGATCCTTGACGGCTGCCCGCAGATTTCTGATAACGCTTCTCATCAGCGCCTCCATGATATCGTCGGATACGTTGTCCTCGTCAGGCTCGCTGAAATATGTTTCCATGATATGGGAGAAGATGTCAAAGCTGCCGGACGCCATCTGCTTTACGGGAACGCTGTAGGTATAAACCGGATCCATCAGGGCAAATTGCGGATTCAGTTTCGGATAGTCTCTGCCGGTCTTCACCTTTTTTTCCTCGTTTGTTATAACGGCTCCCCCGTTGCACTCGCTGCCCGTGCCGGCTACCGTGACGATAACGCCAAGCGGAATGGGCTCTACCTCAATAACGCCGGGACGCGACCAGAAATCGTCCCATATATCGCCGCCGTATCTTGCTGCAAGCGACACCGCCTTGCAGCAGTCCATCACACTACCGCCGCCGACGGCAAGGATCATATCCGCGTTATTTTCGCGCGCAAGGCGCGCGCCCTCCTGCACCTTTGCGTATGTTGGATTTGCCATTATACCGGAAAATTCTATGACGGTTTTACCGGCGCGGCGCAAAATATCCGTGACCTCGCCGTACACGCCGTTACGCTTTATAGATCCGCCGCCGTAGCCCAGAAGGATAGTATCGGCGCCTTTTGTCAGACATGACAGATACTCTTTTACGCAGCCTTTCCCGAAATAAACTTTAGTGGCATTTTGAAAAATAAAATTGTTCATATCGGACACCTCCTGAAAAAATAGTTTTATTCCTGCGGACGCAGCGGACCGTAGAAGTACGACGCCGTTGCGCCGCCGTCGATGAGGAAATCGGACCCCGTAATAAACGCGCCTTTATCGCTCATCAGCAATTCGGCGACATTGGCGATCTCGTCCACCGTCCCGGAATAGTTTGCTCCGGTTAAAACCATTACTTTTTTTCATTATTAACAGCTCCCTTTCGTTTTAACAAACCTATACCCCGCCATGCCGTCTGCCGGTAATTTGCTTTTTATGGGATATAGCACGCCGGCATACCGCCTTGAGCTCTGCATTATCTTTTTACTGTCCATATTATAGAAAAAACGAGACTTTTTAAGAAGTCTCGTTTAGTTATCCAGTGATTACTCAAGGGTTAATAGCCCTGCTTCAACCTTTCGCCGCCGCTTTTTTCACCGCGCTTAGAAATTGCTCTACCATTGGCGACGGAGACGGCGAGTGCAGCAGACCGAACGGTATCGTATACCCCCAGTCCACCGGTATGATCTTTAAAAGCGGGTGCACATACCGCCAATTTTCCACAGCCATAAGCACGCAGTTGTTGTTTTCGCATTGGTTGAACGCAGCCACATCATAAAAATCGAAATCCACTATCTGGATCTGAGGGTGGTTTTTCCATATATCGTCCCGCAGCAGATCGACGTAACGGCTCCAGTCTCTGTGCATAAGCATCAGCTTTTCGCCGTATAGGTCCTGCACCGTCATCCTGTCCTTCTGAGCAAGCCTGTGGTGGATAGATACGGCGCAGCAGATAGGCTCCCGAGAAATTTCCAATCCGGCGCATTTGCGAAGGTTTAACATCGTCTCGTCGAATATCCCTGCCACAACGTCTATGTTCTGCCCCAGATTCCCCAGTATCTCACGGGCGTTTTCCGGCGTATTGTCAAACGGGACAAGCTGGAATTTGATGTTTGGGCAGTAGTCCTGAAGCTTTGGCCACAGATCTACCAGCACCTGAGCCGGCGTCATGGGCGATGTGCCGATCCGTATCAGGTTTTCGCTCTCCTGCATGGCGTTTTTCGCCCGCGTGACTGAATCCTTGCAGTACTGGATTATGTATTTTGCGTCCTGATAAAGGGATTGTCCGGCTTTTGTCGGCTTCAAGCCGCGGTGCGTGCGATCAAAAAGCCGCAGTCCAAGGCTTCCCTCCAGCAGATTGATCTGCTTGATAACTGCCGGCGGAGAGATATACAGGCGCTCAGCCGCTTTATTGAAGCTGCCTGATTCAATAACGCAGATGAATGTATCAAGTTGAGGATTGTACATACGGTTCACCGTCCTTTCCGCAACGGACCTCCGCTTGATTATTTGCCTTTCAGCTGTTTTGGCTGTTTTTCAAAATTTCTTTTAACTCATATGATATATATTTTACCAAAAATACCGCAAAACTCAAGGATGCGACTCTGCTGTCAGCCAAGTAGGATTGTTGCCTGCCTCGGTAGCTGCAAGCGATAGAATACGTCCTGCGGATACAAGGAGAGCACCGGCAGTTACGCTTACCGCGCGTAAGAACAGGTCGTAATCCTCCGCCGATGCCAAGGAACGAAAAACAGCTCCCTATGACAAGATACTGCATAGAACATATAAAATATCAGCCTGTATGAAAAATTCACGCTTGCTTCTTGTTGGACAGTTGATACAAAATAGCGCAAACCGTGTTATAATACTAACAGTCGGTTCTCATACCGGAGCTTTGATGTAATCATTCGACATTTATTTGAGAGAGGTAAATCGCTATGTCTGCTTTATTTTTTCTGATCAGCTTCGGCGCTTCGATCATTGGCGCTATTTGTGGCATCGGCGGTGGCATCATCATTAAACCTGTCATGGATGCCTTCGGTGCATTAGATGTTTCCAGCATCAATTTTCTCTCCGGCTGTACGGTATTGTCCATGACGATGTATTCGGTCATCAAAGCCAAAATTGCTAAGGATTCCGTTATCAATATGAAGCTGGGTACACCACTAGCCATTGGCGCAACTATTGGCGGTCTTTTTGGAAAAGAATTATTCTCATATGTAGAAACCCTGTTTGATACACCAAATACCGCCGGTGCTGTACAGGCATTTGTCTTAATGCTGATTACATTATGCACACTGAGCTACACGATCGGCAAAGAGAAAGTCAACACCCTGCGTGTGACTAATATGTTTATCTGTTTGCTCATTGGCTTTGTCCTTGGCGGCTGTTCTTCGTTCCTTGGCATCGGCGGAGGACCAATTAATCTGGTCGTATTACATTACTTCTTTACGATGGGGACTAAAGAGGCAGCACAAAATTCACTGTATATCATCTTGTTTTCCCAGATCACTAACGTAGGACTCTCCCTGTTTACTACCGATCTTTCACAGATTTCGATCGTGTTGTTAGTTGGTATGATCGTCTGTGGTATCGGCGGCGGCATCTGTGGACGCGCAATCAACAAAAAAATTAACGAAAATACAGTTAATAAACTGTTTATTGCCCTGATGATCGTGATTATCTGTATCAATATTTACAATACGATCAAATATATGGGCATCCTCGATTAGGAGCCTGCAACCGCCAAATGGTGGTTTTTTATGCGCGAATATACGGTAAAGGTCGTACAACTTCGCTTTGTATTGAGCGCGGATTTCCGCCTTGTTGAGTTCGCTTACGTTGCTCCTCTCAAGGTCGTCGATGTTGTAAACGCAAGCACTGCCGTAATGTCATTTGATGAGATAATCGAAAGGATAAAAACCCAGCTTTCACTTGACGATATGCTTAATGCTCGTCATATAGTACAGTATATTCTAAATATTAAAAATAGAACGTTAAAACAAGCGCCATTATGAACCTTGCGGATACAATGGGAGCATCGACAGTTACGCTTACCGTACGTAAGAACAGGTTATACTCTTCTGCCGAGTCTCCTGTTGTTCAATTTTTTAATAATTATTAAAATTATATTGTATTTTTGTTGTGCTTGTTGTATAATAATTATGATTATAAAATCTGATTGTCTGATTATAAAAACGCGTTGAACTAAAAAGTCCGCTCTTTATCTGATTTTTTGATGTATTTAATTGCCCTGGGAGGTGAAAATAAATAATTTATTATGATGGTCAAAAGCAAAAATCAAAATAAAGGAGGATTCACAATAAAAAAACAAAATCATTAAAATCTGTTGTTTGTATCGCGCTTGTAATTGTACTCTGCTGTTGTTTTGTACATAACAGTTATGCAGCGTTAAGTAGCCAATGGACAAACGCCATGGCTAACCGGGGAACATTCCAACAGGGATTAAGCGGTCCAAAAGTTATGGCTATACAGCGATATATGCTCTGCTATAATTCTTCAACGGCCTATGACGTCTTTACAAGTGGAAAGACCGACGGAATTTATGGAGCCGGCACCACATCTGCCGTCAAAAAATTCCAAGAAAACAAAGGCATTGGCGTTGATGGAATCGTCGGACCGGAAACTTGGCGCACTATGGCCGGCACCATGAATGAGCGAGTATTAAGTGGAGTAAATGCAACAACTATAGTTTTCAACGCGAATTATTGTACCGGAAACTCTGCTATTGGTTTCACGAACAGAAACGGCGATATTTTATTGGCAATACGTGACATTAATATGGTTGCCTATGTGTATAACACCGATGGAAGCAGCACCTTAAATTCTTTCCAATTCCCCTGGTGAGTTGTTTCTATTGAAACATAATTCAAGAGTATGATTATGCGTCAATGACGCATAATCATACGATATCTTATATACGCCATAAAGGAGATCTCGCCATGAGGAAAATGATTTCATTTGTTTTAAGCATAATGATCACTCTCTCCCTGTTTTCCGGCTGCCAGGCTGCGCCTGATACTGAGGTCGTCGCCGGAAAAAACGACGGCAGATTCGAAGCCGCTCTAAACAGCAGCGCCGATTCATCAGATACGCTGCCGGAAAATACATCGCCGGAGGGATTAAGTTACAAAGACAGTTTTACCAGTACAGATGGGAAAATCAAATTCAATATCGATGTATCGGATATCGATTATACCGGAAACCCGATGCCTGTCATTCAGGTGACGCCGGAGCCCATAACGCCGGCGCTTGCCGAAAACATAGCAAACGTGCTGTTCGGCGACGCTACCATTTATGAATACTCTCCCTTCGGATCAAAAAGCACTCTTGAGGAAAAAATTCTTCGCTTGAGGCGAACTTCAACATATGAATATATAGCGCAGGAACACGAATCCTATAAAGGAATATGGAGCGACGAAGAAATCGAAGAAAGCATCCAAACGACATTGGAAAGCAGATTAGAAGTCCTGGCGGAATATGAGAAGCAGTATCAAAACGCTCTCGAAGATGATGAGCGTCCGGAGTGCCTGTGGACTTATTTCCCGCAGTCACATTACGATATCTCCCCGTCAAACGATGCAAATTATGACAAAACGCTTGAAATTTGCGCCTCTTCAAATATCGAAGGTGTGCCCTTTGTTTACAACGTAGCCAATCGCGATGCGGAGGATTATCGCGTGCAGATGATCTATACGTTTATTGACGACCCCAATTTCGATGCTGAATCGATGAATGAGGCTTTTAAAAATTCCGGTCTTTTTTCTCAGACAGAGCCGACTGCCGCGGATCTTGATAAAGCCGCCGAAAAGGCTTTGTCCATGATAGGCAGTATGGGGATAGGTGAATGGGATATCGCCGCGTGCTGGGCAGAATACAGCAATTACTATGGCGGATATATAATCCAGATCGACGCGGCGCCTGTTTATGAGGGGTATATGGTGACGTCGCAGCCTCAGCTCGACACCTTGCACAGTACGTCGGAATATGCTTCAAACTATTATTATGAGAAGCTTGCCTTTGTATTGAGCACGGATTGCCGCCTTGTTGAGTTCGCTTACGTTGCTCCTCTCAAGGTCGTCGATGTTGTAAACGCAAGCACTGCCGTAATGT
>CALWWO010000138.1 GCA_944385265.1 uncultured Oscillospiraceae bacterium | reverse complement strand
CCTCGAAAAAGACTTATCATCTGATTACCAGCAGGGATCCCTTCGATAATGCCATCGTCAATTTTAACTGTCAATAACGCCATTGTTTTTTCTCCTTTATAAATTTTTGTATAAAAAAATTTTTATTCCGTAACACTTGCGTTATATTATATAAGCTTTTCCCAAAGTTGTCAATGCCATCGAACGCTTATTTTCTCATATCTGCAAAAATTGATGAAAAAGGTCAGTCTGCCTTGTCTATTGCAGCCTGACCTTTACAATCAATCGTCTTCTGTGCTTTCTATCATCCTGTAGCCTACGCCAACCTCGGTAAATATGTATCGAGGCTCAGCGGGATTTTTTTCTATCTTTCGACGTATATTTGCCATATTCACCCGCAAAATCTGGTTATTCCCCTTCGACGCGGGACCCCACAACTCTTTCAAAATGTAGTCGTACGTCAGCACTTTGCCGGCGTATTTCCCAAGCAGCGCAACTATTTTATACTCATTTTGCGTCAAATGCACATTTTCTCCGTTTATCAGCACCTGATGCTTGTTATAGTCGATCACAAGCTCCCCCGCTTTGAAAATACCGGTATTCGCTACGCCTGTATTCGTATTCTGAGCGCGCGTATGCCGAAGCGCCGTTCTGATCCGCGCGATAAGCTCGTTTGTCCCGAACGGCTTTGTAATATAATCATCGGCACCCAGCTCAAGCGCCTCCACTTTATCTTTTTCAAGCGTTCTCGCCGATACAACAATTATTGGCAGTTGACTCCAGCTCCGCACAAATTTTATTATCTCCAGCCCGTCTATATCTGGAAGTCCCAGATCAAGAACTATGAGATCGGGACAATGCGAAGTGACCATTGTATATGCTTCAGCTCCGGAGCGCGCTACTATGGTATCAAAGTTATTTACATTTAAAATAGTACTTATAAAGTGGCTTATACTTTTTTCGTCCTCCACTATCAATATTTTATCTTTAATTGCCATGTGTGCTCACCTCGTATTGCTCTTGTATTGATTAGTATTGCCTTTATAGCATAATAGCTGCATAGCAGCTATTATGCTATAAAGGCGAAGACGTTATGGTATATATGCCATCTTTTCCTGTTGCCCCGCAAAGGGCGAGGAAAAAGGCTTAAATCACAAGTATAATATACGCTTTGCGGATATTATACCACAGTTTTCTATAAAAAACATCAAATTTCGAGCCAATCTTTCTATATATATTCTCGTTATTTTTTATCAAAAAGGGGTTGATTGCGCTAAAAACTATTGAAAGTTCTCGCAAAAAATGCTAAACTACTTCTTGTAGTTTTTAATTTAAGGGGGCAGAAAAATGGAAGTAACATTAATTGAAGCTCTTTACATACTTGTCTTGGGAATGGTTATCGTATTTGCCGTTTTGTTTATTCTTATGGGCACTATCGCTCTTATGCGCAGACTTATTGGTGCTACCGAATCTGAGACACAAACCGGCAAAATTGAAACAGCCGTTGCAGCTTCTCAACCCGTGCAATTAGCTCCGGGAAGCTGTGGAAGCGTGCGGCTCCTTGATGTTTCTGACAGGACAGGCGCAATGGTTATGGCTTTAGTAGCCGACAAGCTCCAGACGCCTCTTAATGAGCTCAGATTTATTTCCATAAAAGATGTAACTGAAGAATAAATAATATTGCATATAAAAGGTCATCTGCGCGTCACCGCGCGGATGACCTTTTTAATTTCTGATATATTTGTCCTCGTTTTAAGCTCCGGCGATATTTCGGCGCCGCTCTTTATTTTCGTATCACTTTCGTTCTTGTTCTGGGCTGTCAGAGTTTGCTGCAGCAGACTCTCCTTTTTTGAGCTTACGGTATTCAAATGGCGTAATAGATTTATATTTTTTAAAAACCTTGTTGAAATAAAAATAGTCGCTGAATCCCACCATTGACGCGATCTGTTTTATGGGCAGCGTTGTTTTTTCAAGAAAATACTCCGCTTTTTCCAATCTTAGTGCAGTCAGATACTGCGAAAACGTCGTCCCCTTGTACCTATTGAAAAGAGTGCAGCAGTAATTGGGGTTTATAAAAAATTTAGGAGCGAGCTCTGAAAGGCGAAGATGTTTATTATAATTCTGCTCAATATAGTCCAGCATGGCTTTAAACCCATTGTTTTGTATGTTGTGCTGATCATTTGCATGCAGCTTTTTATACTCTGCCAGCAGCTTCCTTTCCTCGATCTCATGCTTAAGCTCATTAAGAAGCTCTTCTGCCTTTTCCTGAGGCACTGGCTTTAAGCAATATTCGACCACATCAAACTTAATAGCAGCCTGAGCGCAGTTGAAATCCCTATAATCACTAACTATTACGACCGGCATATCATATTTAAGCTGCCGCACATATTGTATAAAATCAATGCAATTTAGCTTGGGCATGTGCGTATCTATTATGATCACATCCGGTATATCGCTTTCAAACCTGGTAATATATGAAGATGCGCTTTGCTCTGCAAAGGCGACCGTAAATCCCATATCAGGTCTGTCAAATACTTTTTTCAGAGCCACAAGGGCTTTCGGATCATCATCGATTATCGCAATTCTGTATAAATTATCCACAAAAACCACCTGAGAAAGTACTTTATTATATTTTACAATAAGCGCCCGCGATAAGCAACAATTTTAATGTACATGCCGCTTAAAGGGCTAATCTCATCCTCTGCCTGTAAAAGCATACTCCAGTCAGCCGCTGTCTTTATTCCGGCTGCGGTAAAATTTAGAGCAAAAATTGACTTTTATCCTACGGTGGGCTAATATATTTATATATGACAAATATTTTTTACTCAGGCAGAGGATTTTTATGTATATAAACGAAATATTATCAAAGGTAGACCACACGTTGTTGGCACAGACGGCGACTTGGGACGATATCAGAATCCTATGCAACGACGCTATGCTGTATTCGACAGCATCGGTGTGTATACCGCCGTCGTATGTAAAAAGCGCTTCAGAGTATTTACAAGGCAAAATACCCGTGTGCACCGTCGTGGGATTCCCAAACGGGAATACGACGACCGCCGCAAAATGCTTTGAGGCGGAGGATGCAATAAAAAACGGAGCTTCGGAGATCGATATGGTCATAAACCTCGGCTGGCTTAAGGACAAACACTATACCAATATTTACACGGAGATAAAAGAGCTGAAAAAAATCTGCTCTGACAGAATATTAAAGGTCATAGTGGAAACATGTTTTTTGACGGAAGCTGAAAAAATCGATATGTGCTGCATCGTTACGCAGTCCGGCGCTGATTTTATAAAAACCTCCACTGGCTTTGCCTCCGGCGGGGCAACTTTTGACGACGTCGCACTTTTTGCCGCAAATATCGGTCCGAATGTCAGGATCAAAGCTGCCGGAGGTATATCTTCTCTTGAGGACGCGCAAAAATTTATCGAGCTTGGCGCTTCCCGACTCGGTACCAGCAGAATAGTTAAAATAGTAAAAGCGAATAATTTGATATAGGAGGTAATGTATATGTCTAATAAACCTTATCCAACGCCGCATATCGCCGCGACGCCGGAGGATTTTGCAAAAACAGTCCTGATGCCGGGCGACCCGCTGCGTGCGAAATTTATTGCTGAAACTTATTTGCAAGATCCCAAACTTGTAAACAATGTGCGCGGTATCCAGGGGTACACAGGAACATATAACGGCGTACCGGTTAGCGTAATGGCAAGCGGTATGGGTATGCCGTCTATTGGGATTTATAGCTATGAGCTATTTAATTTCTTTGAAGTTGAAAATATTATACGAGTCGGCTCAGCCGGTGCAATATCCGAAAAGGTAAAACTCCGCGATATCGTCCTCGGCATGGGCTCTTGCACCGATTCAAATTACGCCTCGCAATTTTGCCTGCCCGGCACGTTTGCTCCCATTGCCTCCTTTGATATACTGAGGACGGCTGCGTCCATAGCTGAGGAAAAAGGGCTCTCCTACAAAGTCGGACCGCTTCTCTCCTCCGACAGGTTTTACGATGATTCATCCTCCACGCTGAGCTGGTCTAAAATGGGCGTTCTCGCCGTTGAAATGGAATCTGCCGCCCTGTACATGAACGCCGCCCGCAGCGGTAAAAACGCGCTCGCCATATGCACGATATCGGACGACCTTGTAACGGGAGAAGCAACTACGGCTGAGGAACGTCAAACCTCCTTCACCGATATAATAGAGCTCGCCCTGGAAACTGCTGTTGAACTTGAAAGGAAATCAAAATGAAACGTATATTTTTAATTGTTCTAGACAGCCTCGGCGCCGGTGAGCTTCCGGACGCCGGGAAATTCGGCGATAACGGCGCAAATACGCTGAAAAGCGTCAGCACGTCTCCGCTGCTCAATATACCGAATCTCAAAAAGCTCGGCATCGGCAATATAGACGGACTTGATTTTTTGGGTGACGTCCCATCTCCCGCTGCAGCGTACGGTAAGCTTGCCGAGCTCTCTATGGGCAAGGACACCACTATAGGGCACTGGGAGATTTCAGGTATTATTTCCGAAAATCCGCTTCCGACATATCCGCATGGCTTCCCTGATGAGATTATAAAAGCCTTTTCTGAGGCTACCGGCAGAGGCGTTTTGTGCAACAAGCCGTATTCGGGCACCGTCGTCATAAAGGACTATGGCAGGCAGCATATCGAAACGGGAGATCTTATTGTATATACATCGGCTGACAGTGTGTTTCAGGTTGCCGCCCATGAAAGCGTGGTGCCGGTACCGCTCTTATACGACTACTGCAAAAAGGCGCGCGCCATACTTAAGGGTAAACACGGCGTCGGACGTGTGATAGCCCGCCCGTTTATCGGCACCTATCCGAATTTCACACGGACTGAAAACAGGCGTGATTTCTCGATCGAGCCGCCTGAAAAAACAATTCTCGATTATTTGAGCGCCGCCGGTTTCAACACTATAGCAGTCGGAAAAATCACCGATATATTTGTTGGGCGCGGTATATCGCAAAGCCTTGAAGCCCACGACAACTATCAGAGCATGTCAGCCACTATGCAGGCATCTCAAACCGATTTTACCGGGCTCTGCTTTGCCAATTTTGTCGATTTTGACATGAAATACGGTCACAGGCGGGATATTGACGGATACGCCAAAGCGCTCTCTGAATTTGACGAGTGGCTCGGCGGATTTATCCCCGCCATGTCCGACGACGATATGCTTATGATAACGGCTGACCACGGATGCGATCCGGGATTTACCGGCACAGATCACACAAGGGAGTATATTCCCCTTCTGGTATACGGCAAAAAAATATCACCTGTGGATATCGGTACAAGAAAATCCTTTTCCGATATATCGGCTACGATCGCCGATATCATGAAAGTCGGCTACAGCGCTAACGGAAGTAGCTTTGCAAAGGAAATTTTAAAGGATGCTTAGACTTCATTAAGCATTAAAACAGGGAGAGGTGATAAAATGAGAATGTACGACATTATATCAAAAAAACGTGACGGCGGAGAGCTGTCTGACTATGAGATCAGAACGCTTATTTCTGAATATACACTTGGAAATATTCCCGATTATCAAATGGCTGCTTTTGCTATGGCTGTGTATTTTGTCGGAATGACCGAACGTGAGACCGCCACTCTTACCGATGCGATGGCGCATTCAGGCGACATGCTCGATCTCTCAAGATACGGAACTCTGTCCGTGGATAAACACAGCACAGGCGGCGTCGGCGATAAAACGACTCTTATAGTGGCGCCCATCGTCGCAGCTCTCGGCGGCAAGGTCGCCAAAATGACGGGGCGCGGTCTCGGTTATACCGGCGGCACCGCCGATAAGCTTGAAGCTATACCGGGATTTCAAATCGCACTGCCGCCGGAGGTCTTTCTCGCTCAGGTGGACAAGATCGGCATAGCCGTCACTGCTCAAAGCGGCAATCTGGCTCCTGCGGACAAGAAACTGTACGCGCTGCGCGACGTGACTGCCACTGTGGAGTCCATACCGCTTATTGCCTCCAGTATCATGAGCAAAAAGCTCGCCTCCGGCGCACATTCCATAATTTTAGACGTAAAGGTCGGCTCCGGCTCGTTTAATAAGACGCCGGAGATAGCCGAAAAGCTCGCCGATACTATGATAAAGATTGGAACCGCCTGCGGCAGGAACGTCGTCGCTGTGCTTACCGATATGAATGTGCCGCTTGGAAACAATATAGGCAATTCTCTGGAGGTACAGGAGGCTATCGCCTTGCTAAAAGGAGAAAAGCATGAGGATCTGCGTGCCGTCTGTGTCGAGCTTGCAGCAAATATGCTATCGCTGTGCAACGGATGGGACGTCTCCTATGCAAAATCTAAGGTCAACGACGCTATTGAAGGCGGACTAGCGCTCGATAAATTCAAGGAATGGATATCCGCTCAGGGTGGGGATGCAAAATGTGTTGATGATTTTTCGCTTTTCCCCGATTCCGCCGTCAAATACGAGGTCCCCGCCGCAGGTGACGGGTATATTGCGGAAATGGACGCGAAAAAAATCGGCGCGCTGTCTGTAACTCTTGGCGCCGGTCGTGAGAAAAAAGAGGACGATATAGACCTCTCCGCCGGGATAAGGCTTAACAAAAAAATCGGCGACTATGTTAAAAAAGGTGAAACGATTGCTGTTTTACACACGAGTTCTGCCGAAAAAGCTGCCGAGGCTGCAAAGGTATTGTTGGATATCACAAAATTGTCTGATACTCCGCAAACTAAACCTCCGCTTATTTATAAAGTGATGCGGTGATCAGTACGGCATACAGTAAAACAAAAAACCTGAGGGAATTTTCCTCAGGTTTTTATTTCTCTCTCCCGACGCAATTATTTATACAGCTTTATGATGCCCTCGTCGTTCCAGTTCTTTATAACGGCGAAAGACATTGGCAAAATGATTATTCCGAAAATTCCCATTATTTTACCGCCAAGATATATGCCAAATAGGGTGATAACCGGTGAAAGCCCTATCCTTTTCCCGACGATTTTAGGCTCAAGTACCTGCCTTATTACCGTTATTATCAAATACAGCAGCAGCATCCCTATGCCGCGTCCAAAATCGCCCATAAGGCACAGTATAACGCCCCATGGGATGAGGAACGTTCCCGTTCCCACAATGGGCAGAATGTCAATAAGTGCGATAACAAGCGCTATCCAGAACATATTGTTCACGCGTATTATCGAAAATCCTATTATCAGTTCCGTAAACGTGCAAAGTATAATAATTCCATATACTCGGCAATATTCCTTTACTGTCTGAAACGCGCTGTTTTTTGCACGGATCATCTTGTCGCCTATCTCCGATGAAAACTGTCTTAAAAACGCCTTTATTACATTGTTATAATCAAGCGCAAAAAAGTACGACGCCGCGATGGCAAATGTTATATCCATAATTATGGACGGCAAGCTCGTTACAGCTCCCGTAACCCGTTGCAGCAAATTAGCTGCAAGCGTCGTAACAATCGACATTGATTCCGATATGAGCGTGTCCACCTGGATATTAAACATATCCTCTAAATGCGGGAACATCATCTCCAGCTTTGCTATAACCGTATTTATGATCGGCGCGATTTTTTCAGAATAAACCGTCGGCGCGTTTTCGATCTGCCTTACAACAAACTCATACAGCTCGTTTCCGGACACAAGCAGTATAAGCAGGCATAACAGATACAAAAGCGTCAATATAACGGCAGAGAGTATATTTTTCTTTATATGTAGCTTCCTTGATATAAATTCGACCGGCGTTTTTATCACAGCCGCGATCACAAATCCAACGACGAATGGCAAAAGCAGATTTCCAAGAAGCTTTACTAATATATAGATTATCAGACATACAAGGGCAAGCCAGCAAAATCTGATTATAAAATTTCTCTTTTTTTCAATTTCCATTTTGACATTTCCTCCTATAATAAGGATAACAGAATCAGCCAAAAAATCAAATATTATACAAGTTCGATATTGTAAATATTATGTTAAAACTCATATGCTCTGCAATCGATTGTCAATAGAAACAAGACCGCCGGCAGCCTTGCCCGGCGGTCTTGCTTTTTAAATTTATTTTCTGTTTATTATAAGGTCTTTGATCATCGTCTCAAATTTGTCATACGGCAGCGCACCGAGGTCTCCGTCTGACCTGTGCCTTACTGAAACCGTGCCGTTTTCCGCCTCCTTATCACCGACGACGAGCATATACGGTATCTTCAGATTCTGAGCTTCTCTGATCTTGTAGCCTATTTTCTCGCTGCGGAAATCTGTCTCTACCCTGACGCCGGCGGCGTTGAGTTTATCGGCTATCTCCTGAGCATACTCTTTTGTGCGGTCCGTTATCGGCAACACCTTGACCTGTACAGGTGACAGCCACACAGGAAACGCGCCGCCAAAATGTTCTGTAATAACACCAATAAATCTCTCGATAGAGCCAAATACGACGCGGTGTATCATGACTGGGCGGTGCTTTTCGCCGTCCGCGCCGACATATTCAAGCTCAAATCTCTCTGGAAGCTGGCTGTCAAGCTGGATAGTGCCGCACTGCCATGTACGTCCCAGACAATCTTCAATATGGAAATCAAGTTTTGGTCCGTAAAATGCGCCGTCGCCTTCATTTACGATATAAGTTTTTCCCAGCTCCGTGATAGCTTCCTTGAGTATATCCTGATTTTCCTCCCACTCTTCCACAGTGCCGATGTGATCCTCCGGCATCGTAGAAAGCTCAATCTCATATTTGAGCCCGAACAGCGAATATACCTCGTCGAACAGCTTTGTTACATTTTTTATCTCGTCTTTCATCTGGTCGCGCGTCATAAATATATGCGCGTCGTCCTGCGTAAAGCAACGCACGCGGAAAAGTCCGTGGAGCGCGCCGGAGAGCTCATGGCGGTGCACAAGTCCGAGCTCGCCGCAGCGGAGCGGCAGATCGCGGTATGAATGCGGCTCGGATTTATAAACGAGCATACCACCGGGACAATTCATCGGCTTTATTGCATAGTCCTCGCCGTCTATCTGCGTAAAGTACATATTGTCTTTGTAATGGTCCCAGTGACCGCTCCTCTCCCAGAGCTGACGGTTCAAGATCATCGGCGTAGAGATCTCAACATATCCGTAACGCTTATGCACCTCGCGCCAGTAATCTATAAGCGTATTTCTAAGCACCATACCCTTCGGCAGGAAGAACGGGAATCCCGGTCCCTCCTCCATAAGCATATAAAGCCCAAGCTCTTTGCCGAGCTTGCGGTGATCGCGCTTTTTCGCCTCTTCTATTCTCTGCAAATATGCCTCAAGCTCGTCCTTCTTCGGATATGCAACGCCGTATATGCGCTGGAGCATTTTATTGTTAGAATCGCCTCTCCAATATGCGCCCGTGCATGATGTGAGCTTTATTGCGTTTCCTTTAACTCTTCCTGTAGAATCAAGGTGCGGTCCGGCGCACAGGTCGGTAAAGTCGCCTTGCTTATAAAAGGATATCACCGCATCGTCCGGCAGGTCGTTTATAAGCTCGACCTTGTACGGCTCGTTTTCCATCAGCTTCAGCGCTTCTTCCCGCGGGAGCTCAAATCTCTCTAGCTTGAGCTTTTCTTTGCATATTTTTCTCATTTCCGCCTCGATCTGCTCCAATATCTCCGGAGTGAACGTGGTCTCAGAGTCAAAATCATAGTAAAAGCCGTTTTCGATGGCAGGTCCGATGGCAAGCTTTGTCTCCGGATACAGCCTTTTTACAGCCTGTGCCATGATGTGCGACGTCGTATGCCAGTATGTTTTCCTGTATTCTGGATTTTCAAAGCTGAATTCGTTATTTTCGCTCATTTTATTTCCTCCTGTAAACAAATAAAAGCACCCCTGAAGATATCTTCAGGGGTGCAATAATACACACGGTTCCACCCTGATTGCGGATATCGGCAAAACATCCGCCGCTCAGTTTAGCGCTGTAACGCGCGCACGCGTCTCTTCCTACTTCAATTTCAAAAGAAAAGCTCCGGAGCGGTAGACACCTGCGCCTACTTTGTAAAAGGGCTTACAGCCTCAGACCCCTTCTCTCTGCACTGTACAGCGCGGTCTTCTCCATCAACGCCTATGCGATATAACATATTACTTAGTCAATTTATCACCAAAGCGCCGTCTTGTCAAGCGTTTCTAGCCTTCTTGTCCGTCATAGAGCGGCAGGTCAACGATTTGCGGCGTCCTGTCTATCGCCGGAAGTATCTTTTCGATAAGAGCCTTAGTTTTAAACGCGAGCGATGACGTGTTTATACACGGATGGCATGCAAACATCGGCTTCTCAAGCACCGGTTTGTCTATCAAAAGCGTCACCTTTTTCTCTTTATCGAACAATAACCCTAAAACGCTTACAGATCCGGGCGTGATGTTCAAATATTTCTCCATCGCCTCGGCGCTTGCAAAAGAGAGCCTGCTTGTCCCTATCTGCTTCGACAGATCTTTTGTCTTAAACGGTTTTTCGCCCTCCATCAGCAAAAGATAGAAATCTGTCTGCTGCCTGTTGCATAAAAACAGGTTTTTGCATATTTTTACACCGAGCAGCTCCTCTACCTGCTCACATGCCGGTATGGTGTTAGCCGCCATATGATCGACGCGCGTATAACATATATCCAGCGCATCGCGAAAATCATAACATTCTGTTTCTTTTTTA
>CALWWO010000137.1 GCA_944385265.1 uncultured Oscillospiraceae bacterium | reverse complement strand
TAATCTATAAATATGAAAATAAGCCGGGAAATGTGAATTTCCCGGCTTTAGTTTGTTTTAGGGCGCGGCGTTTAGGCGACCTTACCCGATTTGCTCCGTCGTGCGTCCAAGGGGATAGAGGTTTAGCTATGCTGTGCCGCTCCGACCGGTTTTGCGCAATGCGTCCGGAACTGCAAAAAATTTCAGAGGATCTCGCTTTAAAGCGGCGCTAAATGCTTTTGTGCGCGCTCTGCGAGCTGTCTTTCAGCTTTTTAGCTGTCATATATACCTGCGCTTCAGCCTCGGTCATTTCCATAGCGGCAAGCTGCTCGGAAGAAGGCATGATGCCAAGCTCGAGCAGGCTTTTTCCGCTGCCCTTTAAAAGCTCATGCCTGTCTTTTTCGGCGGTTTTAAACTCTCCGCCTGAGACGGGTATCTTATAAACATACCTGATCGCAGAGTTGTACGCGTCCTCCCATTCGTCCGATTTCCTGTCAAATTCATCGAGCGGCATACTGTTTTCGATCGCCCAGTCCTCAAGCGACTTCAATTCTGATAAAAAAGACTGCAGCGTATCGAGTATATCGTCTGCCGCTGCGTATTCTCCGCATTCTCTCAGCCTGTTTATTTCGCTTACAGCGTCCTGCGTGATCTTTGTGCGCCTGCGTGAAGCGCTGCCTCTTAGTAGCCCGGCGCTTGATTTTTCCATAGCGCGGTTATTTTCACCGCCTGATTTTGTCGTATTTTTATGTTCTGTCAAAGGATGCACCTCCATTTCAGCAGCTGAGGGCTGTTCTTATTACATTTTTTGGAATTTTATGCGATTTATACATACGTTTTCAAAGTCTGCGCTTAAATGATTTTGCTTTTACGAATGGGTATGATTTTTTCCGGCTTTAAAAAGCTCGTTTATCCTTTTGTGCGCCTGCTTTAGCGATTCCTCAGCCTTTATTATGCGTTCGCGGTTTTCCTGGATATCGCTTTTGACGTCCTTTATATCCTCTTGGATATTTTTCACACCTCTGTCTATGTCTTCAAGTTTTACAATGACAGTAGCCATCTGCACTGTGTCACTTTCGATATCTCTCTTGTTGCGCCGTCTCATATTGACGATCCCTTGATAAACCGTAAAGGCAAAGGAAAGTGCCGATATGACAACGGCGGTTTCTGTATTCATCAAAAAATCTCTCTTCCTGCCGTCATGCCAAGCCGTTTACAGATCCGCGCTGATGCTTCCGGCAAAATCGATCCAGATACCCGGCAAAGCCTCGGTCCCATCGAAGAGCGTGAGCTCTACGCTGACGCCGGCGCTTGATACACCAAGTATCGAGCTGAAATACGGAACAGAGTATCCAGTTGCGCTGTATACCGAGCCGGTGTTTGTTAAAACGATCTCGGCGTTGTCCCTGAGCTTCACAGGTGTTGGTATAACGACCGCAATGCTTTCAGACGAGCTAAAAACGCCGTACGCGGCGACGCCGCCCTGCTCGAGCGGCAGATAAAATCTCTGGCATTTAAGTAATTCCAGAGCGGGATCGGCAGGCGCGTCATTCTGCAGGGTGGAAAGGGCATTTTTTTCAAGCTTTACGGCGAGAATGTCGAACGATGTTCCGGCGTTGATCTTTATCAATACCGTGTTCACATCCTCGTCGGTAACCGTCAGAGTGCAGGATACAAGCTGAAACGAGCTTCCAACAGATGAAAAAGAGGTTGAGGTAATCTCGCTTATTGCGGAGACGGTTTTGCATCCAAAGCCTACCGCGCCGCTGCCCGTTCCGCGCAGGAGCGCGCTGAACGTATACGTCCCGCTCTCAAGAGACGACTCGAGATACTGCCTGAAATACGTGTCACCGGCGCTTGACGCCGAAAGCGTGATATATCCGCTCTGCACAGAGACCGTGACGCCGCTTTCCGCAGCGCGCCAGCGGTCTATCGTGTAGCCTGCGCCTGTATAGCTTGTTTTGCCGCGCTGATTTACCGGAGTGCGAAAATCCCAGTTGTGAAGCATATTTGCACATGACGCGGGGGCGACTGCGTTCCCGCCGCCTCCCGGTATGAACATCCATGTGTTCTGCGCTGTTTTTTTCAATTTCACAAACCCGTAGCGCTCACCTATCGTATATCCGACCGAAGATGAGGTAGAAACGCCGTCTGCGGGCGCGACTGTCACCTTGCCCTCTCCGTATCTGAATATTTCGATTTCCGTATCGACCGGAAAAGCCACGGACGCATCGTCCGGTATCGTTATCGTTACATCAGAAGATGCGGTCACATACTGGAACGTGCCTGCGTCGCTCAGGGAGAACGTCTTTCCGGCGGTAACCGATATGATATCACGGCTTACCTGCTCTGCCGTGACTTTGCCGGACTCATTGAGATCCGCTTTACCGGAAAGTGTGCCGGCCGCTATTTTATCGGCAGTGACCGCGCCCGACGCTATCTTGCCGGAGGTCACCGCCCCATCTGCCAGCTTGCTTTCGGTAACAGCACCGTCGGCGATTGCTCCCGTGATCTGCTGCTGAACGTTTTCTATAGCGTCCTGTACCGAGCTTTCCTGTATCGCTGCAGTGGGAGAAAACGGTATCTGCGCGGCGCTCAGCTCGTCTATCATATCGTTTATAAAATCCTTTGTCTCATCATGGAGATACTGAAGATCCGCCCGCACCTTTGCTTCTTCGAGCTCATATGTGGGAAAATCCGACGGATCTGTCCAGTCTTTTGTAAATTGTAGTTTTGAAAGTGCCATATCTGCCACTCCTTTCTCATTTTTCTATGCTTCGCAGCCGGTACGTTATTTCAGCCGATATGACGGACATGTCCTGCATGGGGCGGTCGTTATACAATTCCATCGTAAAATGCCTGATATGCCTGCAGTAAGGACGCCTTTTGAAGGAGGCGGCAAAACGCCCCGTCCACAGGCATCTGTATGTGAGATCACGTGAAGCAAGGCTCCATATCGCCGTCGCAAGACCGACGAGGTCCGCTCTCTCCTCAAAATCAGTTATGTATTTAAGATCTATGACCGATCCCGTATCGGAACGCGCCGTTATTATGACGTCCTCGACATCTTTAAGCCGGTAGTAGCTGTCAAAATACTGTACCGCAAAACGGCAGCGCTTTTCTATCGCGTTTGCCTGTTCGTAATCATAAAAACAGCGCTCAAATTTTGTGATTCTTCCGGAGCTGTCCATATGGAACAGGCTGCTTCCGTCAGTTATATATCCGGCGGCATTTATGTTGTCGAATTTAAACCAGCTCGGTTTTGACGGCTCGCTCAAGGTATGATCCCACACGTAAGCATTCCCGTTTGCCGTGATCCAGTAGTGCGCGCCGTCGTTTATCGAGCACACATTGCCTGTTCCTGACTGCAAATCGTGCAACAGACCGTTTTTACGGTATCCACCGTCGATATTGCGGCTTATGTGCATGATGCTGTTTTCCTTCGCCGTGGATGTGTTCGATATATAGTAAACGCCGCGCTTTTTGCTGCAAAATACGAGATTGTTTTCCACAAGCTGCACAGAATCAGGCAGATCGCAGCCTATCTCGGCGTTTATAGTGGTGTAGTCGAGCGAAATGCGCCGCCTGTTACCCGTGTCGGTCACCTTGCCCTCGGCTTTGCCGATGGAATTTTCCTTAAAGATGATAAGCAGCCCCTGCTGCTTACCGAAAGCTGTTATACTGTCGGTCGTATCGCCCGTGACGTATTGGTCATAAGGGAAATAGCCGTCGTCCCCGTCATTATCGCTGCCGCTCCAGAAATATACGTTTTTGTTGGAAGCGCCGCCGCCCATGACTATGCACGCCGTGTCGCCTACGGAATAAGACGCCGCGCAGGTGCATTCCATTATAGAGTTGTAGCCGTCCGTATCTGTTTTTGTATACGTTATCTCAACGGCGTTTTCCGCTTTATCGATACCGACAGTGTCAAAAGGCGAAGTCATGAACGTAACAAGACCGGCAGTCAGATTCACCATATAATCCTCGCCTTGCGTTTGGAGCTCCCCGTCTACAGTGACACTGTCAACGCTTGTGATCTGTCTCTCCGGCAGACGGTATATAACGGTGCCTATCGTGGCGCCGCTGCTTTCAACTCTGTAACCGGCGTTGTACAGTACCTTTTTCTGCCCGGTCAGTCTGTTTTGCGGCTGGTACTCCTCGCCCTCCGTTGTCGTCGGGTCCGTTTTCGTCGATATCGTCGGTACAAACGGCGATATCTCATTGCATATAAACGGCTCGGTAGGGCTGCCCGTGGGCAATATCTTCAAAAAAACGCCCTTCGTCTTGTAATAGAGATATTCGCGGTAGATGAAGAAAGTCCCCTTTATCTGCGGCAGCCCCATTCGCAAAAGGGTAAGCGCCGCGCTCTGCGCGGACAGGTCGGCATAAAATATGAACGTGCCTATATGGAAAAACGCATATCCGTGATAGAGCCCGGAAAAGCATGCGTGCCCCGCGACGGATGACGTGCTGCTGCTTATCAATACATGC
>CALWWO010000136.1 GCA_944385265.1 uncultured Oscillospiraceae bacterium | reverse complement strand
ATTTTATCTATCGTAAGCTGGGATTTGAGAAAGAAAAAGTGAGGATAGAGACAAACGAGGAAACGCTTGTTGAAGAAGAAATATTCGAGCTTGAAGAAGAGTAAAAAATTATAAGCATCCGCACCGTTCTGTACTCAGAAAGCGGTGCGGATGTTTTTTGTTATATTGCGCTTGTAAACAGCACCAGTATATGTTAATATTAAAATGTTAAGAAAATTTAATGTTATTTTGGAATAATATTGTATATAAATCATGGTTTGAGGTGTGGCTATGGCTAAATATTTTGGGACAGACGGCTTTAGAGGAGAGGCAAACGTCGACTTAAATGCTGATCATGCGTATAAAATAGGCAGGTTTTTAGGATGGTACTACGGACGCGAGCATAAATGCAGGATTGTCATAGGTAAGGATACGCGCCGTTCGAGCTATATGTTTGAATGTGCCCTTGCGGCAGGAATAACGGCTTCAGGTGCTGATGCATATCTACTCCATGTCACGACGACGCCAAGTGTGTCGTATGTCGTACGGACAGATGGGTTTGACTGCGGCATCATGATATCTGCCAGCCATAATCCATATTATGACAACGGGATAAAGCTGATAAACGAAAACGGCGAAAAAATGGATGAGGCAGTTATTGAAGAAATCGAAAAGTACATAGACGGCGAGCTGGGCAAACTGCCATATGCATATAAGAGCGATATCGGGCGCATGATAGATTATTCAGCCGGAAGGAACAGATATATCGGATACCTGATATCGTTGTCGACCCATTCTTATAAAGGTAAAAAGGTCGGACTGGACTGCGCTAACGGCAGCACATGGGCGATTGCTAAAAGCGTATTTGACGCATTGGGAGCGGAGACGTATGTTATCGGGAATACGCCGGACGGGACAAATATAAATCTCGACTGTGGCTCGACGCATATAGAAGCGCTGCAAAAATTAGTGGTTGAGAAACAGCTTGACGTGGGATTCGCATTTGATGGCGATGCCGACAGATGCCTTGCGGTGGACGAAAACGGCAATATAATCAGCGGTGACCACATACTTTATATATACGGTAAATATATGAAAGAGCGGGAAAAGCTTGTGAACAATACGGTAGTCACCACCGTTATGTCTAATCTGGGGCTGTATAAGGCGTTGGATGAAGCCGGTATAGACTATGTAAAAACTGACGTCGGCGATAAATATGTATATGAAAGTATGCATAAAAACGGCTATATGCTGGGAGGAGAGCAGTCGGGGCATATCATTTTTGCAAAATACGCGACGACTGGAGACGGGATGATCACCGCTATAAAGCTTATGCAGGCAATGCTGGACAGGAAAACAACGCTTGCAAAGCTTGCTGAGCCTGTAAAGGAGTATCCGCAGGTGCTCGTAAACGTAAAAGTCACGGATAAGGATGCGGCTTTGGCAGCGGCAGAGGTACAGAAGGCGGTTAAACAAGCTAAAGAAGCGCTTGGCAGCAACGGACGTGTATTGCTGCGGAAGAGCGGGACAGAGCCTGTTTTGCGTGTGATGGCTGAGGCTGCTACGGCTGAAGAATGCAGTAAGTACATAAATATGATAATAGATGCGATGAAACCGGGCGGATATTTGATCGAGGTGAAAAAATGATAGAGATAACAGATCTGCTCGACTTATCAAAAACCATTGCCGCCGAACTTTTTAGAGGAAAACGATACCCATGGGATGTACTCGGAGAAATAAGCGAGTTTATCGTTGAATTGGGGAAAAAGCTGTCGGCAGATGATTACGAGAATCCAAAGGAAAACGTTTGGATAGCAAAAAACGCGACGGTGTTCGATACTGCGTATATAAAAGGTCCGTGTATAATAGACAGCCTTGCAGAGGTGCGCCACTGCGCATTTATACGCGGCAGCGCCATTATCGGGAAGGAAAGCGTTATAGGCAATTCTACAGAGGTAAAGAACGCGATAATTTTTGATGAAGTGCAGGCGCCGCATTATAATTATGTCGGAGATTCCGTATTGGGATATAAGTCGCATATGGGTGCGGGCTCCGTAACATCAAACGTGAAAAGCGATAAAACTGATGTGGCAGTAAAGATCGACAATATGAAGATCATGACAGGGAGAAGAAAATTTGGCGCCATTGTGGGAGATTATGTGGAAGTCGGCTGCAACAGCGTCCTCAATCCGGGGACTGTTATCGGACGCGGAACAAATATATATCCGCTTTCGTCTGTAAGAGGAGTAGTCTCCGCAAACAGTATATATAAAGACGCGGACAATATAGTGCTCAAGAAATACTGATTACCCGCACTGGAGGGAATAATATGTATAAGATCATACGAGTTGTGCTCATAGTATTTTTCGCCTGCGTGTTTGTGTTCAGCGGATATAAGCTTTGGAGCATTTATGCGGAGTATAATGAAAGCGAAAAGTTTTATGACAGCATGGCAAACGATTATATCGCAGAGCGGGAGTCGGGTACATCTGCCGGGAATGAAGGGGATGCGCAAGCCGATTTAAACGTAGCGCCGATAACGATAGATTTTGCCGCGCTTACGGCGGCTTCATCCGATGTAGTCGGATGGCTGTACTGTGAGGGGACCGCTATTAATTATCCGATAGTGCAGAGCGAGGATAACGCATATTATTTGCATAGGCTTTTTGACGGGACGTATAACAGCGGCGGCAGCCTTTTCCTCGATTACAGGAATTCTTTTGACTTTACCGACAGCAATTCCGTGGTATATGGTCATAATATGAAGGACGGGTCTATGTTTGGAACGCTCGTCAACTATAAAGACGCGGAATATTTTACTGAGCATCCGGTGATGTATCTGCTTACACCGGATAAGGATTATAAGATAGAGATATTTGCCGGCTGCGTGACGGACTATAAGTCTGAGGCTTATACGAAAAATTTTGAGACCGAAGCAGAGGCTGAAGAGTTTATACAGGCGGCGTATGCAACGTCTACCTTTACTTCCGGGGTGGAGGTCACGGCTGCTGATAAAATCATAACGCTATCAACATGTTCTTATGAATTTGATAATGCGCGCTATGTAATATTCGGTAAACTAACTGAATTGGAGAGATGAAAAACAAAACACGCCGTCCCAGTATTCTGGGACGGCGTGTTTGCAGCTTAGATTAATAGTTTTCTTTCTTGATTTCGAAAAAGCTCTGCGGATGAGCGCAGACAGGGCAAACTTCAGGCGCTTTTTTGCCAACTACGATGTGACCGCAGTTGCGGCATTCCCAAACCTTGATCTCGCTTTTTTCGAAAACAGCGGCGGTTTCCACATTCTTTAAAAGCGCGCGGTAACGTTCCTCATGTGCTTTTTCGATTGCAGCGACGCCTCTGAATTTGGCTGCAATCTCATAAAAGCCCTCTTCCTCAGCCTCGGCGGCGAATTTATCGTACATATCGGTCCATTCGTAATTTTCGCCTTCAGCTGCATGAAGGAGATTTTCAGCGGTCGTGCCGATTCCCTTCAGTTCTTTAAACCACAGTTTTGCATGCTCTTTTTCATTCTCGGCTGTTTTAAGGAAGAGTTCGGCAATTTGTTCATACCCTTCTTTTTTTGCGACCGATGCAAAGAAAGTATATTTGTTTCTCGCTTCGGATTCGCCGGAAAAAGCTTCCATCAAGTTTTTTTCCGTCTTTGACCCTTTAAGTTCCATATAAATCCCCTTTCTTTAGCTTAAAATTTATTTAAATAGATACAATATATAATATGTGCAGAGCATCATATCACTTTAATAATGCAATATTTTCCATGTTTAGTCAAGCTTTATGTGAAAATAGAGTTGTTTCTATTTTGTTACCCATCATTAGTTGACTTTGTATGACCACTGTTATAAACTGGAAAAAACCTGTTGAGAGGTATTTTTATGAAAAAATTTATAATATTTATTCTCTTGCTCGCAATGTGTATGCCGGCGTTGACCTCGTGCTCCGGTGAAAGCACAACGGATATAGATACGGAGACGTCAAGTGAAAAAGAGCCCGATTCCATATCGGGGGAAGAGATATCCGATTCGATTTTGAAGATAAATTGCGTGGAATATGATGAAACGGCAGAACAGATAAGTGACGCTGTCGTTCTTGACGAGCGGTATCTGGTCGTCGCATGGTATGGCGCGGACAGCGGTAAGGCGGGGATTAGGTATTACGATCTATACACCTCGGAGTTGATGAAGGAATATTATTTTGAAAATAATGGAACATATGATCTCACCTCATATGGCGGCAACAGCTTTGCCGCATACTGCTACGGGTCTGAATACATATATTTTGACGATGTAGATGACGACGAGCCTGAGATTATCTCTCTAAAAAACACGGAAAGCGAAAACGTCGAAGGGTCCGAATACGTATATGATGATTATTATTTCTATGCTCCGAAAAAATATGTGCATACAGTGAACGAAAAGATATATCTTGGAGGATACGGAGAAGAGGAAGCTTTGTTATGTGACCTCAGCGAATATTATGAGGATTATTTAAGTTTTAAATATGAAGCGGGCGGCAAATTTTTCTTTTCCTCGACAAATAAATTTACACTGGAGGCAGATTTATTCGCCGTAAACAGTGACGGTAGTTTTAAATATCTTGAGGAATATGAGTACGGTACTATCCGTACGTCGGAGGATAAGGTGTATATCTCTGATTATACATCGGGTAAGGCGCGAATATCGCTTAAAAGCAATTTATATTACGATCTCACGATATTTTTCGATAATGACGAAGAGGACATAGTATTTGTAAGCGACGACAGATTTGCTACAATGAAATATACCTACAGCGGAAACGAAGAAACTGCCACGTTGATGGTATATTCGACGGAGGATGCTTCGCTGATATATCAGACGGACGAGTTTTCGGGCATGTGGGTCAGCGCCGGCGAGTTTATCAGCGATGATCAGGCGTTTGTTATGCTCAATGGACGTGACAGTACAGAAAAACAAAATAATGAGTACGCTTTTTATATTATAGATTTGACGGATGCTGAGCCGCTTGCGAGAAAACGCGAGATGGGTACTGATCTGAGCATTCCGATGGAGCTTGAAGCTAAGCTTGAACGCGACTACGGGGTGGAAATTTATACTGGAGTAGACGCAATCATAGATTTCCCGGACTTTTATGCGACGGAACTGAATAATGCCGCCACAATAACAGAAACATTGCGCGCGCTTCAGTGGGTGATGGAGAGATTCCCCGAGGGCTTTTTTGAAGAGCTTTATTCTGATGAGATCGAGTATGGTCCGAGACAACTTGAAATACACATAACTTCCAAGCTGACTCCGGCAGGGAATACAGGCACCTCATTTCCAGCGGCGTACGCCTACTATGACTATGGAAATAATGTCCAGAAGATTGTTGTAGACGGTACACAGTCATACACTTTGAGAACAAATTTCGCGCATGAAATCATGCACGCTATCGAGACGCGCATAAACAATAAGACGGATTATGAGATATATTTCGGCTTTGAACGGTGGTATGACTATTTGCCGGAGGGATTTGAATATAATTTCAGCTATCGTGGAGACGACGGAGGCGATTATAATAATTACGATTATACGCCGACATATAACGCGGACGCAGAGAATGTTTATTTTATAGACGCATATTCAAAGACATTTGCGCTGGAGGATAGGGCCCGCCTGTTTGAAAGTCTCTTTATGTCTGAGACCGAGCTCAATTCAGTGTTCGCATATGAGCATATAAGAGACAGGGCGGAATATCTTTGCGAAGTAATAAGAGAAAACTTTGAAAGCGTTCGCAATGCTGACAGCGTGTGGTGGGAAAGATTTTTAAAATAATCGGAATTTTGCGGGTTTACAAATATTTTACACATAGCTAAGGGTTTTAAAAAATTTTTTGATGGAGAGTTTGCTCCATAGCTGTTATAATAAGCTTGAAAACCGGCTTTGCGTTACTGTTAACTGATTTTCATATAATCGGGTCAAACGAAAGGAGTGGATACGCGATGAGAAAAACAAAGATCGTATGTACAATTGGTCCCGCATGTAATAATAAGAATACGCTTAGAGAGATGATAACTGCTGGAATGAATGTAGCAAGGTTGAACTTCTCTCATGGCGACCATGAATATCATAAAAATAACATTGATATGATTAAGGAATTGCGTAAAGAGATGCATGTTCCGATTGCAATAATGCTTGATACAAAAGGTCCCGAGATAAGGCTCAAAAGCTTTAAAAACGGCGCGGCGATGCTTGAAGAAGGCGCTGATTTTACACTTACGATCGAGGATGTCGAAGGAAACGCGGACGTTGCTTCTGTGACGTTCAAGGACTTGCCAAAGCAGCTTAAAAAAGATGACAGGGTTTTGATAGACGACGGTAAAATAGAGCTTTGCGTTATCGAGACTATGGAGACAGAGGTCAAATGCCGTGTAATAACAGGCGGAAAGGTATCTGATAATAAGGGCGTTAATGTTCCAAATGTGAGCCTGGACTTGCCTTATTTAAACGAGCGTGATAAAAGCGATATACTTTTCGGGATACAAAACGATGTTGATTTTGTCGCCGCTTCATTCGTGCGTTATAAAGAGGATGTTATGGAGCTTCGCAACTTTATCGATTATAACGGCGGACATGGCATAAAGATAATCTCCAAAATAGAGAATATGGAGGGCGTTGACAATTTCGATGAGATACTTAAATACTCCGATGGAATAATGGTGGCGAGAGGTGATCTCGGCGTCGAGATCGAGTATGAGCTGCTGCCGGGTATACAAAAAAGATTTATACTCAAATGCTATAAATCCGGCAAAATGGTAATAACGGCAACGCAGATGCTGGATTCGATGGTAAGCAGTCACACTCCTACAAGAGCAGAAATAACCGACGTTGCCAACGCAGTGTTTGACGGGACGTCGGCGGTCATGCTGTCAGGAGAGACGGCAGCCGGGAAATATCCGGTCCATTCCGTCGAGGTTATGGCGCGGATAGTCGCTCAGGCGGAAAAAGATGCGTTTGATATGAAAGTATATAAGAATGTTGACTATGAACTGGATGCTACCGATACGACAAACGCTTTGTGTGATGCTGCGTGTACAACGGCGCGCGATATCAACGCGAAGGCTATAATCGCGCTTACAAAAAGCGGGCAGACCGCGCGGCGCATGTCAAAGTTCCGCCCATTCGAGCCTATAATTGCCGCCACGCCCGAAGAGAAAACGTATAATCAGCTTGCGCTTTCATGGGGCGTATACCCGGTCTTGTCCCTTAAGCAGGATACGTTTGAAAAATTGTTCCAACATGCCGTGGACTGTGCAAAACAGATAAAAATGGTGAGCGACGGCGATAGGGTAGTCGTAGTCGCCGGCATACCGCTTGATATAGCAGGCAACACGAATATTATGAAGGTCGAACTTGTTGAAAGCCATATTGGCTGAGACCGATATAAAATATATGACGAATAAAGTCCAGCCCGTCGTTTGGAGAAACCGAACGACGGGCTGAATTCTGTCTAAATTTGTATTGCTTTAATTTACATAATAGATTAGGCGTTTTTCTCAAAAAATTCGAATATTTCCTCAAGTACCATGACCCATGCCGTGCCGTGCTCTCCGCCGGCGACGGCGCGGAGCGTGACGTTGCGCCCACGCTCTTTTAGCGCCTTATAGCCGCTTTCGATATAATCAAATCCGTGAAAATCCTCAAGACCTGCTACGATAAGTATCGGCATATCGCCCAGAGGAGCATCGTCGAAGTAATCGGTGTTCAGCATGGCTCCTGCCGGTGATATCGCCCTGAACAGCTTTGGATTACACGAGGCGTAATGAAGTGTTCCCTCGCCGCCCATGGAGTTGCCCATAAGGTATATATGCTCACTGTCGATATTGTATTTTCCGCGGATGTATTCAATGGTCATATCCACGTTTTCTTGAGAGCGCGCGCGCATCTGCAGCTCTGCCTCTGTGTATCCGGCGGGATTTTTGGGGTTTGCCGGATCGAGCTTTATATGACGCATGCCGTTTACAGTCTCCGTAGCGCCGTATGCCGAATTGGCGCCAGCCGCGTCGAGCGCAAGGACGATAT
>CALWWO010000135.1 GCA_944385265.1 uncultured Oscillospiraceae bacterium | reverse complement strand
ATAAATAGAAGTAATTTCTTCTTTTGCTTCTGCATATTTATCTGTCCGTTGCATCCGTTTTAGATGGTAGTAGAAGGTGGCACGAGGCAGTTGAGCGATTTCAAGCAGAAGGGATAAAGGATATTTCAGCCTCAGTTTTTGAACTACCTGCGTTTTCTGCGCTGGCGTCGCTCGTCTTCCAAAACCAAGGCTTGCAAGTTTTTTAAGTATTCATTCTCCGCACGCAGCCGCTGCACCTCAGCAAGCAGATCCTCTTCCACCGCTTTCGGCAGTTGCTTGGGACGACCCTTTCTTCCTCGACCACGTCGCTCCACGGCAAAGCCATCTGGCCCTTCTGTCAGATAAATTCGTTCCCAGTTCTGGATGCGGTGATGATCACTTACCTCAAATCGACGGGCTGTTTCGCTGTAACTAAGCTTTTCTTCCAACATTGTTTCAATTACCAGCTTTTTGAATTCTGGTGTGTATCGTTTGTTTGGTATCCCTTTTGGCATAATAAAGCACCCCACTTGTTATCCAGTATATCATACTGTCTAACAAATGGGGTGCAGTTCAAAATACGCCCAGTGGGTTTTTATTATAAATGTATTATTGCCGATATTGCCTGTTATCTATATACCGTGCTTTACGCGGTCAGCTTCCTCGGCGCGTTTGCCGTTATTGAAACGGTCGAGCGTACCTACAAGATAACCGGTTATACGTCTGATCCGCTCAAACGGGACGGGCTCCCAGTGATATGTCAGATCGACGAAATCACCGTCAATATTTATATCGATAGCTGACAAATGGCGGTTAGGATTATTTTCATGAGCTCTGCTGATGTAAGCATCGATCTCATCCTGACTCATTTTTCCGCCGGTCACATTTATGTTAACGTTAGTCATAAAAAACATCTCCTAAACAATATATTGTGCAGATTACAATATTCATTATAGCCTGCACACAATATATTGTCAATACGGAATAGCAATAATTATTGCGCGGAATTATCGCCCGTGTCGGAGGAACTGTCGTTATCCTTATCTTTGCCGGTATCGCCGCCGTCGTTTTTTTCACTGGCGTTTTCCGGTGTATCGCCGTCGGCTTTTTCCTGCTGTTCCCGGGTTTCGGGGGAAGCGGTGTTCACTTGATTTTCAGAAACATCTTCTATAGCCGGCTTGCCGCCGTGTTCGTCTTTACCGAAAATGAAAGCGTCCTTGACATTTTCGATATCGGCAGGCGGGAGGAGACCGTTGCTGTCGCAGAGGGCTTTGAACTGCTCGCCGCTCATGGTCTCATGCGTGAGCAGGTATTCTGCCGTTGCGATAAGGACGTCGCGATGCGCGTTAAGAAGCTCCTCGCATTTTGCGCATGCCTTATCGAAGATCGCTTTTACTTCATCGTCGATAATAGCTGCCATTTTTTCTGAATAGCTCTTTGTGTTTGCAAAATCGCGCCCGATAAATACTGACTGGCTGCTGGAGTCGAACGATATGGGACCTACCTTATCGCTGAAGCCGTATTTTGTTACCATAGCTCTCGCGATGGAGGACGCCTGCTGTATATCGCTTGACGCGCCTGTCGACACATCGTCCAGGAAAATTTTTTCCGCCGTTCTGCCGCCGAGTGCGGAAACGATGCGCTCAAACATCTCGCTTTTTGAATTGAACGATCTATCTTCCTGCGGACGGTAAACGGTCATGCCGCCGGCGCCGCCGCGCGGGATAATAGTTATGTGGTGAACGGGATCGACATGCTCAAGATAGTACGCGGCGACGGCGTGCCCCGCCTCGTGATATGCTGTGAGCTTACGTTCCTTTTCCGTAACTACGCGGCTCTTCTTTTCAGGACCTGCTACGACTTTAAGCGCAGCTTCGTCAAGTTCAGCCATCGTTATAAACATCTTACCTCTCCGCGCGGTGAGCAGCGCCGCTTCGTTGAGGAGGTTTTCGAGATCGGCGCCGGTAAAGCCCGGGGTACCTCTTGCAATACTGCGGAGATCGACGTCGTCTCCAAGTGCCTTGCCTTTCGCGTGGACCTTTAGTATAGCCTCTCTGCCCTTGATATCAGGAAGACCAACGTAGATCTGACGGTCAAATCTGCCGGGACGCAGAAGCGCATTATCGAGGATATCGGCGCGGTTAGTAGCTGCCATTACGATGACGCCCTCATTTGTACCGAAACCGTCCATTTCGACAAGCAGCTGGTTCAATGTCTGCTCGCGCTCGTCGTGACCACCGCCGAGACCTGCGCCTCTCTGTCTGCCGACGGCGTCTATCTCGTCTATGAATATAATGGAGGGAGCGACCCTTTTTGCCTGATCGAACAGATCGCGGACGCGACTTGCGCCGATACCGACGTAGAGCTCGACGAAATCGGAGCCGGAAATGGACAGGAAGTTTACGCCCGCCTCGCCTGCAACAGATTTTGCCAGAAGCGTTTTACCAGTTCCCGGAGGACCTATGAGAAGAACGCCCTTCGGTATTCTCGCGCCGAGGCGCACGTACTTCTGCGGGTCCTTCAGGAAATCGACGATCTCCTGAAGCTCCGCCTTCTCCTCATCCGCGCCGGCAACGTCGGCAAACGTGACCTTTTTATTATCGCCAAGTCCGACTTTAGTGCGCGCCTTGCCAAAACGCATGGCGCCGCGGTCCCCGCTGGCTCCGCCGGCTCTGTTCATAACGAAGAACCAGAACACAAGGAAAAGCCCCATTACGATGATGTACGGAAGGAAAGTCGCCCACCATGGAGCCTGCCAGCCCATTCTGTAATCGTATTCGGTCAGCGTTCCTGATTCAAGCTGCTGATCTATAACGTCGCCAAGCTCATAGTAGAAGATAGAGGAGCTATAAAGCTCATGTTCTACAACTGTGGAGCCCTCGTACGCCTCATACAGCTCAAGATATAAAATGTTATCTTCAAGGACAAAGCTCTTTACATTTTCGGATTTAAAAAGCTGCACAACGTCTGAAAATTCAACCGTTACTACCGTCTGTGAATCTCCGATCGTGATAAGATAGAAAACAGAAATAAATATCAGGAATATCAACACGTAAAATCCGATATCGCGCCTTTTGTTAGGAGTTGGTTTTGGTGCGTTCAAATAGCAGTCACTTCTTTCTATGATAAATTTTGAGGCAAGTGTCAGTTTTCATATATTTCAGGCTTAAGTACGCCGATGTACGGCAGATTACGATATCGCTCGTTATAATCAAGACCGTAACCCACGATAAAAGCATCCGGGCACAAAAAACCGGAATAATCAGGAGTAACGTCTGCCTTGCGCCGCGCGGGCTTATCGAGCAGAGTGCATATTTTTATGGAAGCGGGGTTTCTCACCGCCATATATTTTTTCAGATACGCCAGCGTAACGCCGGAGTCTAGGATATCCTCGACTATAAGTATGTGCCGTCCCGTCACGTCGTACGACAAGTCATTTGTGATCTTAACGACTCCGGAGCTTGCTGTCCCGCTGCCATAAGATGAGACGGACATAAAATCGATGTCACAGTAAATGCTTACGCTTCTCATAAGATCGGCCATAAAGACGAACGAGCCCTTCAGCACGCTTATAAAGAGCGGATTTTTGCCGCGGTAATCATCCGAGACCTGTTTACCCAGCTCTTTAACGCGGGACTTTATCTCCTCCTCCGTAAAATAAACCCTTTCGATATCCTGTGTCATAATTAAATAATCTCCTCAATTATAATATTTAATACGGTTTCACCGCAAGTCGCTTTGAATCTTTTGTCGATACCGAATCCGTAAACGGCAATAACGCCGGTCGAATCTGCGATGACGGGGACAAGCCCGCGCTTGGCGCTCGGTATACGGCTGTCTATATACAGCTTTTTCAGTGATTTTGTACCGCCGCGGTTTACAAGGGAGATTTTATCGCCGCTTTGTCGCGGTCTGACGACAATAGCACCCTGAATACTATCATATTTCAGTACAAAATTATTGAAGGAATTATGAATATTGGGGTAAAATACAGTTTTTTTGCATATTATCCGCAATTTTGATTCCGGAATTTCGATCGTTTCACCGGGATGGATCTCAAACGGGGAAAAGCTTGCGCGATCCGTCTTTCCCAGCGCTATAAAATCATATTCGCGGCGCACGGTCATACCGGGGAGATCTGCTTCTGCCGAGGGATTTTCGCCGCTGCACAGTGACAGTACTGTGTCGACATGCTTTTTTGAAAGTCCCGGGATAAGATGCCGTATTACGCGGCTCGCCACCGGATAGCTGAGGGCGGACAACGCCTTGACCGGTATCTTTCCGTATGACGTAATGCTCGATTTTATAAAATCTTCTGCGAGACCGCTCAGATATCTGTCATCCATGCCAGCAAGCTCGCACGTCTTCAGAACCGTCTCGCTCAGGCGTGGATTTATTTCTCTAAGTGCAGGAATAACGTGGTGCCTTAATTTATTTCTAGTATAATCGTCGTCCGCGTTCGTGCTGTCTTCAACATGAGGGATGTCGTTTTCGTTTAAAAAGAGCTCTATCTCCGCACGCGTCGCAAAAAGCAGCGGACGTATCACATTGCCGCGTCTCGGCGGTATGCCGGAGATCCCTGCAAGTCCTGCTCCGCGGGCAAGATTTATAAGGACAGTCTCCACATTGTCGTCGGCCGAATGAGCCGTGGCGATCCTCAAAAAGCCGCGCTGCGAGCATACCCTTTCAAGAAACGCGTATCGCATGCTCCGCGCCGTCTCCTCGATACCGCGGCGCCGCTGTGCGGCTTCGGCGTGAACGTCTCCTCTGCCGGTATAGCACGGGATGCCGAGATTTTTGCAGTACTCGGTCACAAACCGCTCGTCTCGGTCGGACTCGTCGCCGCGCAGCATATGATTGAAGTGCGCCGCAGCCACGGAAAAACCGAATTTGCCAGACAGCTCTACAAGTGAGTGGAGCAGGCACATAGAGTCGCATCCGCCGGATACGGCGGCAAGCACCGTTCCGCCGCGCGGCAGCAGCTTATTTTCCTTGCAGTATCGTTCTTCTTTTTCCAAAAATGAATCTGTCATTAGTTAACATCCTCGTCGGAATATCTGCGCTCAACGGAGGCGTACGATGTAAACTCAGGCATCCAGCGAAGCTCGACCGTACCGGTTTCGCCGTGCCTGTTCTTGAGAATAATGCATTCGGCGAGATTCGGATCTTCCGTTTCCTTATTATAATAGTCCTCGCGATAAAGTCCGAGGACGATATCGGCGTCCTGCTCGATAGCGCCGGACTCGCGCAGATCGGACAGCATGGGGCGCTTGTTTGTGCGCGACTCATTGGCTCTTGAAAGCTGGCTTAGACATATCACGGGAACATTGAGCTCCTTTGCCATTATCTTGAGCATACGGCTTATATCGCTTACGACCTGCTGCCTGTTCTCGCCCGAGTAATTGGGCGTGCCCGACGCGCTCTGCATAAGCTGCAAATAGTCGATAACGACAAGACCGAGATCGTTTATCCTGCGGCATTGCGCGTTCATATCGGTGACGCTCAGCGACGGATTGTCGTCAATAAGCAGATTAAGAGAGCTTATAACGCCGGCTGCCGCCGCGATGTTTTTCCAGTCGTCCGCCGACAATCTGCCTGTAAGCAGTTTTTTGCTGTCGACAAAGCTTTCGGCTGAGAGCAGACGCATGCAAAGCTGCTCTCTCGACATTTCAAGCGAAAATATCGCCACCGATTTGCCCGACGTTTTTGCGGCGTGCATAGCTATATTGAGCGCAATACTCGTTTTGCCCATACCGGGACGCGATGCGATGAGGATGAGGTCGGATTTATTAAGACCCATTATCATATTGTCAAGATCGGTAAGTCCCGTCGGGATACCCGGGATGCTGTTAGAGCTTTTAGCGGCGAGCGAAAGCTGCTCATATACGCCGACTAAAATTTTGGATATGGGCTCGAGCCCACCGTTTGTACGTCCTTGACGCAGTGAATAGACTTTTTTTTCTGCTGCCTCCAAAATATCCATTGCCTCGCCCGCGCCGTCCATCGCAAGAGAGTTTATCTCGCTTCCTGCCTCCGCGATAGAGCGCATAAGCGCTTTGTCGCGGACAATGGCTGCGTATTCCATGACGTTTGCGGAGGTCGGAGTTATATTCATAAGCTCCAGGATATAATCTGAAGACGTGTCAGGGTTAAACGTCCCGTTTATACGCATCTGCTCCAGCACGGTCACCGGATCGATGACCATGGAGTAATTGAACATGGAGTAGATCGTCTCAAAAATATCCTGATTAGTTTTGACATAGAAATCCGACGGACGCAGCGCGCCTATAACGACGGGCACGCATCTTGAATCGATAAGCATCGATCCTAAAACAGCCTGTTCGGCTTCTATATTATGCGGCATTTGCCGCGAAAGCAGCTCATCCATCGCAAATCTCTCCTGCAAAGTAGTTAGTTATCGATGTTGCCGTTCGCGCGCCTCTTCACGGAAGCTTTTCCGTGCTGCGCGGAACGAGATCGTGTTATCGCTTATTTTATCTCGGCTACCACGACGTTGATCTTACCGGAGACCTCATGCCCCAGCTTGCATTTAAGCTCAAACTGACCGAAATTTTTTATCGGTTCGTTTTGGATTATACGGTTTTTTTCAATAGCTATGCCGTGCTGTTCTTCAAGCGCCTCTGAGATCTCCTTGGAAGTGATGGAGCCGAAGAGCTTGCCGTTTTCACCGGCTCTCGCCGATATTTTGACGACGCAGCCCTCAAGCTTTTTAGCTATCTCTTTAGCCTCTTCTATCTCCTTGGCTATCTGAGCCTGCCGCGCCTTTTCCTGCTTTTTCATGATCGCTATATTTCCTTCTGTCGCCGGGACGGCAAGATTTTTAGGGAGGAGGAAGTTGCGCGCATATCCTTCCGCGACCTCGACCATCTGACCTTTTTTACCTTTTCCTTTGACATCCTGCTGTAAAATTACCTTCATGTTGTAAAACTCCTTCTGCCGCTTGGATTATATGGATGGGAGGACGGATCCCCGGTCAGCGGCGGACGAAGATCCCGCAATGTACGCCGTATGGAGTACATACGTCCCCTTATTCAGATACGGCAAAAGCCCTAAAAGGACGCCGCCGTTTTGAAAGCATAGACTAGCTCAATGCTCGACGCTTTCGAAATACGCATCGATAGCTTTAACAAGCCCTTCTACTACCTCTTTCATGGTTTTTCCAGATATTTGGGCGCCGGCAGTAGATTTATTTCCGCCTCCGCCGAGCTTTTCGACGATATACTGGACATTTATGTCGCCGATCGAACGCGCCGAAATATTTATTGTATTATTTTCCGGAAAAACGACAAAGGACGCCTGTATGCCGGAGATGTTTAAAAGCTCATCCGCAGCTTGCGCTGCTATTATCCTGTTTTGCGGGGTTTCCGCTACGGATATTGCAATCCCAGCTTTATACACCTTCGCCTTTTGTATTATGGAATACTTGACCATTGCCGTTTTGATATCGCTCTGGAGGAATTTTTTGACCTCGGTCGTATCCGCGCCGGCTCTTCTCAGGAACGCTGCCGCGTCAAAGGTCCTGCCGCCGGTACGAAGCGTAAAGTTTTTCGTATCGAGCATAATACCGGCGAGCAGCGCTTCGGCTTCAAAACGCAGGATGTCGCTTTGATCCACGATATACTGCAAAAGCTCCGTCACAAGTTCGGCTGCGGACGAGGCGTACGGCTCTTGAAAATTCAAAACCGCGTGTTGTATATAAGTCGCCGCTCTGCGGTGGTGATCAATAACTGCCACGTGGTTGCACGACAAAAGCAGTTCGTTCGATTCGACCTGTTCCGGTCTGTTCGTATCGACGACGACTAGAAGGCTCTGCCCATCCGCTTCCACTATCGCGTCCTGCGGGGAGATGAAGGCATCCTTATATTCCGGGACGCTGAGCATCCTGTTTATCAGCATTTCAGAGGAGTTGTGCTCCATATCGATCACTATGCGCGCCGTTTTCCCGACCTTGCGGGCGATGCAGCATACGCCGACAGCGGCGCCGACGCTGTCGAGATCGGCGTATTTGTGACCCATGACGAAAATATTTGACGCATCGCCGACAAGCTCTTTGAGCGAATTTGCCATAACTCTCGCCTTGACCTTCGTGTGCTTTTCCATTTCGGTGGAATGCCCGCCGTAAAATTCAAACGCGAAACGGTTTTTGATGACCGCCTGATCGCCGCCGCGGCTCAGCGACATCTCTATGCCGAGGGCTGCAAACTGGGCGTTTTCGGCAATAGTCTTTCCGTCTCTGCCGATACCGATACTCATCGTAGCCGGTATACCCTTTGGGCGCACGATTTTCCGCACCGATTCAAGGATTGAGAATTTATCGTCCACAAGCTGCTGGACATATCTGTCTTCAAACAGGAAAATATATCTGTCGCGGTCGTATTGCACGAGGTACCCGTCAAATCCTGAGGTCCAATCAGTCACGATATCGTCCACGGACGACAGAAGCGCCGTGCGCTCTTTAGAGGAAAGTCCGTTTAGAAGCTCGTCATAATTGTCAAGCATGAGTACTGCGAACACAAGCCGCGAATTTTCATATTCCTCCCGTGTGAATTCATACTCCGTAACGTCTACCCAGTACGTTGTGGCGATATATTTGCTGAATTTCGAGCTGTCCGTTCTGAAAATATTGCCGTATACCCGGTATTTTTTCCCGTTTACATCGATTATATCTGGACACTCTATTTTCCCCTCCGTAAGCCATTTGACGGGGAGATCGGGGACAAAGTCCGTAATGCGCGATTCGAAGAAATGCTCATGCTCGCCGCTCATATTGAAAAAGCTCTCGTTAGCGGAGACGATGTGCCCGTCGTTCAAATCAAATATCACCATCGGCATGGGGAAGCTTGCAAGAGAACTCTGCGAGGCGGTATCGCGGTTAAACGTTATCTCTTCTATATATTTAAGTATCTCGCTTCTGCGTTTCCTGTTCGTGATGCGCGAATAGATCATGAGAAGGACGATGACCCCAACCTCAACATACGCGAGGTAATGGATGTTTTCGCCCCAGAAGAAAGTGAGGGCTGCGAAAATCACGAGCATTGCAAAATAAAAACGCATATTAGGCTCAAGCATTTTTTTGATTTTTTTATTCAATGTCAATACTACCCCCATACTACTTTACATATCAACATATTATACCAAAAACAGGAAGCAAGCACAATATTGTTTGCGCGAATTTTTGCAGCCGAAAGGGAAATAATAGCAGTTACAAGAAACAAAACGGGGGAATTTCCAATGAAAGCTATTGTACTTGCCGGAGGAGAGGGCACAAGACTCAGACCTCTTACGGAAGAGCGGGCAAAGCCCATGATAAATCTTCTTGACGCACCTGTGCTTGAGCACACCGTCAGACTTCTTAAAAAGAGCGGGATAACAGATATCTGTATGACGCTCGGTTATTTGCCGGAGAGCGTATCCGGCTATTTCGGCGATGGAAGCGATTTCGGCGTCTCGATAAAATATAATGTTGAGCGCGAGCCCCTCGGTACGGCGGGAGGCGTCGCCGCGTGCCGCGATTTTATCGGGGAAGATGATTTTCTCGTCATATCAGGAGACGCCGTGTGCGATTTCGATCTTGAGCAGGCGATGGCGTTTCACAAGCAGAAGGATGCCGATGTGACGATCGTAGTCGCCGAATGTGCCGAACCGCTTGAATTCGGCGTCGTCGTCGCACAGGCGGACGGCAGGATAGAGGGATTTATAGAAAAGCCGGACTGGGAGCGAGTACGCAGCAATATGATAAACACCGGCATATATATCCTGTCAAATTCCGTGCTGGACGGCATACCGAAAGATGTCATATACGATTTCAGCCGCGATCTGTTTCCAAAGCTGATGGTAAACAAAAAGCGGCTGTATGGATTCGAGGCGAAGGGCTACTGGCGCGATATAGGAAACTGCGAGAGCTTCATGCAGTGCGTATATGATGCGCTGGACGGAAAGGTAAAACTCTCCAAGGCGGCGCCGGAGGTAATGCCGGGCGTTTGGAGCAGTATCCCGCTTGGCGGCATGGAGATCAATATAACTCCGCCGGTCTATATAGGAGACGGCGTGACGATAGAAAGCGGCGCAAAAATAGGACCGTATACAGTACTGGAGGCAAAAAGCGTCGTAAAGCGCGGCGCAAGAATAAAATACTCCGTAGTGGGCGCCGCGTCGGTAGGAGAATATTCATCGCTTGACGGGTGCGTCATATGCAGCGGCGCGGTGATAGGCGGTCACACCGCGGTAGAAGAGGGCGCCGTAATCGGCGACGGTACGGAAATAGGCGATGAGAGCCGCGTTTTAAGAAATGTAAAAATATGGCCCGGAAGAAAGATAGAGGCGGGCAGCCGTGTGAGCGAGAATATAGTGAAAGGGAAGCTCAGGCACAGGCTCAGCTTTTCTGACGGCGCTTCAATGACAGAGGAGATGAATATCTCTATAACGGCGGAGGATTGCGTCGCCTTGGGCTCGGCGGCAGCGTATGCCGGAAGAGCGGCTGTCGGATGGGGCGGCTCGAACGGGGCGAAGACGCTTGCGGCTGCGTTTGGCAGCGGCGTCCGCTCAGCCGGCGCGGAGCTCACGTCGCTCGATGAGAGCTTTGCCGCCGCCGCGGCATATATGGGAAAAGAGATGGGCGTTCCGTTGACTGCGTTTTTCGCGCAGGAGGGCAGCGGCATAAGGATATCGTTTTTCGGTCCGGACGGGCGCCCAATATCGCGCGACATCCAGCGGAAGATCGAACAGCGTCTATCCGGCGGGTACGAGAGAGCGTCCGGAAACGACATGGGCGGA
>CALWWO010000134.1 GCA_944385265.1 uncultured Oscillospiraceae bacterium | reverse complement strand
CATATGGTTAGACTGCGTGCATTCGGCAAATTCAAGTCCTTTCGACGTCTCGACTATTACGGACGCGCCCTTGTCCACCTTAATGCCCGCAGGGTCAAAATAGTACACTTTCCCCTTGTTTTTAAAGCGTACACTTACTACTTCAGTCAAATCAAGCCCCCCTTTCCATGGCTCGTAATTCTATAAGTTCCGCCGCCAGCATACCGCATATGTGGCCGTTGCTGACGTTGTACTCCGTATATTTGCCGCATTTTGTGAATATCCGCGCGGCTTTTTGATAAAACTGCGCGCTTTTGCCGCTTGACGCCGCGTTTTTCATCCTGCGCACCGCACCGGCATACAGTTCCGGCATAAGCTCGCCAAACGCGTTTTTATCGAGCTTTTCCATCTCGAGCATAATGCGGCATATCTCGAGATTTTCTCCGCTCTCCGCGGCTCTAAGCAGTCTGTCCGCCATTGTGCGCACTTTTTCATCCGTCTCGCCCTCCGAGTGGAGTCTCACCTCTACACATCTTGAGCGTATCGTCTCGAGAAGCGCACCGGAATTTTCCGCCGACAATATGAACATCACAAAGCTCGGCGGCTCTTCAAGCACCTTGAGCAGAGTGTTCTGCGCGCGTATATTCATCCTGTCGGCCTCGGATATAATATACACCTTTCTGGCGGCGTCGTTCGGCATTACCGCCGCCTGCGAGCATATCTCCTTTATCTGATCCACGAGGATTTCTTTCTTATCGGCCGCCCTCTCTACTTTAATTATATCGGGATGTATCCCCTTGGCAGCTTTGCGGCAATTCTGACAGCTCATACACGGTTTTTTCCCGCTGCCGGAGCATACGGCGGACTTCGCCATCCTCGTAATAAGCTCGCTCTTTTCCGGGCCGTCAACGCCGCTTATGATATACGCGTGCAAAAGAGATCCATTTTCGATTCTGGCTTCCAGCGCACTGTTTATCAACGGGAACGCACCTCCTGATCTATCGCTGACCGCTTATTTGTGATACAGCCGCTGAGTTTCGTATTTTGGCTCGTATGTAATGTTTATGCCGAGCTTCTTCATCACTGACTCGTCTACCGGCGAGAGTATTACGGTCGAATGGGCCTCCGCATTTTTAAGCTTTTCGAGCTGCTGCATCGCGATCTCCGCTTTTTCGTCGAACGACGCGCATATGGACAGCGCGACAAGCATTTCATCCGTATGGAGATGCGGATTATGGCTTCTTAAATGGTTTATTTTCAGATCCTGTACGGGCTCTATTATCTGCGGAGCGATCAGATGAACCTCATCGTCTATCCCGCCGAGCTGTTTTAGGGCGTTTAAGAGCATCGCCGAGAGCGATCCCATAAGGCTTGAGGTTTTTCCCGTTATTATACTGCCGTCACAGAGCTCTATCGCAGCCGCGGGTTTCCCCGTCGCCTTTTCAACGTCAAGCGACGCTTTTACAACGGCGCGCTCGTCCGTCGTAAGGCCCATGCTCTTCATTATAAGCTCTATCCGCGCGGCCTCTTCCCCGTCGGACAGTCCCTTGACCTTTGTCGCCATTGCATTGTAATAGCGGCGGATTATCTCCTGCCGCGACGCCTGCTCGACCGCGTCGTTGTCGAATATGCAGTAGCCGGCCATATTCACGCCCATATCGGTCGGCGATTTATACGGCGATGAACCCGATATCCCCTCGAACATGGATGACAGCACGGGGAATATCTCTACATCCCTGTTGTAGTTCACGGCCATCTCCCCGTACGCGTCGAGGTGGTATGGGTCTATCATATTGACGTCCTTGAGATCGGCAGTCGCCGCCTCATAAGCGAGATTTACCGGATGCCTCAGCGGCAGATTCCATATGGGAAAAGTCTCAAACTTGGCATAACCGGACGATATGCCGCGTTTATGGTCGTGGTAAAGCTGGCTCAAGCACGTCGCCATCTTGCCACTTCCGGGTCCCGGCGCCGTTACAACGACAAGTGAGCGCGAGGTCTCTATATACTCGTTTTTGCCGTACCCTTCGTCACTCAGTATAAGCGGGATATTGGACGGATAGCCGGCTATTGGATAGTGGCGGTAGACCTTTACGCCGAGCGCCTCCAGCCTCTTCTGAAATGCGCTTGCCCCGGAAAGCTGCTCTGAATAGCAGGTCAAAACGACGCTTCCCACATACAGGCCGAATCCGCGGAATGCGTCTATAAGGCGCAGGACATCGAGATCATACGTTATGCCGAGGTCGCCCCGCACTTTATTTTTCTCGATATCCGCGGCGTTTATCACTATGATTATTTCCGCCTGATCATTCAGATTGTGCAGCATGCTGATCTTGCTCGTGGGCGAAAACCCCGGAAGGACTCGCGACGCGTGATAATCGTCGAACAGCTTTCCTCCAAATTCAAGGTACAGCTTTCCTCCAAACTGAGCTATCCTCTGCTTTATTTGCTCCGACTGGGTCTTGAGATATTTTTCATTATCAAACCCTATTTTATACACTGCTTATTCCCCCCGCATCCTTAAAAACCATACATTATATTTTACCTTTTTCCCACCGTATTCGTCAATAGCAAATGGCGATTGCTCTTTTTACCGCAGCTTTACATTGCTTTCTTGACACATTTTGAAAATCATTATACAATAACGGCGAAGACGTTATTGTATAATTGTCATCTTTTTCGGTTGCCGCCCAGGCGGCGAGAAAAAGGACTTAAATCAAAGTATAATATCTGCGTTGCGGATATTATACAATATTACCGCTTTTTAAGCATATTTGGGCTTTTCGCCTGACCGGGCGATCGGCCGCCGCGTCCCGTATATACGCCTTATTACGGCGCGGTCACTACGAAAGGTGTGTCCAGCCTATGAAAAAGACATTGATCCTGACG
>CALWWO010000133.1 GCA_944385265.1 uncultured Oscillospiraceae bacterium | reverse complement strand
GGTTCCTACCAAAATTCTTTTTACTTCCTTATGGGACGCTGCCGAATTTCCGGCGGCTTCTTCAATTTAGCTCTCAAAAAAATCTTATTTTATAATGGTGAACGTAGCACCATCCTGTCCGTCCTGTCCGTTATCGGATGAGATATATATCTCCTCCGCCGCCATCTGAGCTTTTTCAAGTATCAGACGGGCGTGGTCATAGTCGCAATTTTCCATATTTTTAAGAGCGTCAGTTATTGAGTTGAACATAAGGTGATACATTTTTTCATAATTAGGCATAGGAAATTTCTCCTAAAAAATTTTTTATTAAGACGTAGATGCAGTAAAACTATATAGTATTAACATATATTTGTCAATATTAAGTTTGCATCGATAACCTAAACTTTTAAAGACAAAGCATGATTTTGTATTTTACGGGCGTTGAATTTATGGTACAATATTGTTCGTTATACAGGTATTGTACGCGCGATTTAAACCCTTTTCCTTACTCCACCGGGTCAAATGGAAAAGACGGCACAATAATCGTGCCGGGCGAAAAACCGTACTGCATAAAAGGAGGCTGAGCTTTATGCTTAAGATAGGCTGTCACCTGTCCGCGTCAAAGGGATTTGCGGCGATGGCGAGAGACGCTGCAAACATAGGCGCGAACGTATTCCAATTTTTTACAAGAAACCCTCGCGGTGGTTCGGCAAAAGATATTGACGAAAAAGATATAGATTTGTTCCACGATCTTGCAAAAGAAAATGGAATCTTAAATATTTTGGCGCACGCCCCATATACGCTTAACGCCTGCGCCGCTGACGAGCGTGTGCTGACTTTTGCGCGGGAGACCATGGCGGATGATTTAAGACGCATGGAATATGTCCCGGGAAATTACTATAATTTCCATCCCGGCAGCCATGTGAAGCAGGGGACGGAGGTCGGCATAACAAAAATCGCAGAAACGCTGAATCTCGTGCTGACGCCTGATATCTCGACCACCGTCCTGCTTGAGACGATGGCAGGCAAAGGCTCGGAAATCGGGGGAAAATTTGAAGAGCTGCGCGAGATAATCGACAGGACGGAGCTGTCCGATAAGCTCGGCGTCTGTCTGGATACCTGCCACGTGTACGACGGGGGATACGATATTGTCGGTGATCTTGACGGCGTTTTGACGGAATTTGACCGCGTGATAGGGTTGAAGCGCCTTAAAGCCGTACATCTGAACGATACAAAAAACCCGTTTGCAAGTCATAAGGACAGGCATGAGACGATCGGGAACGGATTTTTGGGGATAGACGCAGTTTCGCGAATTATAAACCACCCGGTTTTGCGCGAGCTGCCGTTTTATCTTGAAACACCGAATGATCTTGCCGGTTATGCACGTGAGATTGCGCTGCTTAAAGAGCTATATAAGGACTAAGATCAGTCTTCCCAAAAGCAGGAAAATTATTTTCCTGCTTTTTTTGTACCCAGAATTTCGAATATGCGCGCCGGCGTGTGGATTTTTACCGCGGTATGCCGCCGGCGGACGCGAAAGCGCCGTATCATCATCTCCCGAATTATTGCGCCGCCGCTTTAAAAGCTGCAAAAATAATTACGCCGGGTCCCAGCATTGCGGGGATATGCGCCGCGCCGTCTATTATAATAGCGGCGGTATGAAATTAGAAGCCAAAATACTTATAAAAAGCCAGATTAATTGCGAAGATGGGGGCGTTTTAAAATAGGACGTCCCGGTTTCTTGATGTTTCTATTATATAATGCATTAGTCTATATGTAAAGTGAAAAGCTAAGATATTATCTCATTAAAAAATACGAGATGAGGAAATATCTTATGATAAAATTAGATGTCCTGCATTTGTTGGAGAAGAAGGGGAAAACGAAATATTGGCTGTATAAGCAGCTTGGGATGAGTTATCAAAATTTCAGCAAGATGGTCAATAACGAGACGAAATCTATCCGCTATGACAATATTGAGGCGCTGTGCCTGCTGCTTGAATGTACGCCGAACGAGCTTTTTCGGATAACAGAGGATTAAGACGGCTCTCGTCCGCGCGAGTGAGAGGATATATCAATAAAACTCCGTTTTTGTGCTTCTGGCGAAAAGACGCTCCAGCGCCGCTTCAAACGGAGTTGCGTTATAGAGAACGTCGTACACGCCCTCGCATATTGGAAGCTCCGTGCCGGTGCGCTCGCTGAGCAGCTTCAGCGCTCTCACGGTGTAATACCCCTCTGCAAGCTTGTCGAATTTTTCGCCTTTGACAAACATCTCGCCAAAGCGGCGGTTGTGGCTGTGCTGTGAGAAAACGGTCGCTTCATAGTCGCCGAGGTGGCAAAGCCCGTATGCCGAAAACTCACTGCCGCCGAGGGCTTTGATAAGGCGTGATATCTCCAGCGTGCCGCGAGACATGAGCGAGCCCTTCAGCGAGGACAGCGCCAGTCCGTCAAGAAAGCCTGCCGCGATACCGACGACGTTTTTTGCCGCCGCGCCTATCTCATTGCCGATAAGATCGTTGCCGTAATAAAATCTTATCAGGCTGCTGGAAAATTCTGCGGCAAGCTGACGCTTCAATATCTCATCCTCGCTGTCGATGACCATGCAATTCGGTATGCCGCGGCAAAAATCTTGTACGTGACCGGGACCGAGCCATACTGCTATCTTGTTTGAAGGATCGAAATTTCCTGAGGCGATCTGCGAAAGCCTGTTGCCTGTCTCTATCTCAAGCCCTTTCATGCACAATATAAATACTTTATTCTTTGCGCCGTACCCGGCTATCTGCTTTGTAAGCGCGCGCACCCCCTGCGCGTCGATGGAAATAACGATGATGTCGGCTGATTCAAGCGCAGAGCCGAGCTCTGTCGACAAAGCGACGTTTTCCGGAAGCGTGAGATACGAATTTTTACGAGTGGCGATAAAGTTCTGCATGTTTGCAGAGGATTCACGCCCGTACAGCGTGACCCTATGCCCTATATCGCACAGATATTTTGCGATGAAGGAACCCCACCTTCCGCATCCTATAACAGTTATACGCATAGTTTATCTGCACTCCCCGATATAGAAAACGGCGAGAGCACCCGGACCGCCGTGCGCACCGAGGACGGGACCGATATAGTTGATTATCGTCCTCTTTATCCCGCACTCTTTCTTCAGTCGCTCGGATATCTCTCTCGCGTCCTGCTCGCAATCGGCATGACTGATAAAGACCGTCTGTTTTTCCGGTTTTATTATCGTTTTCTTGACCCTGTCGACAAAGGCGTTTATCAGCGCCTTTTTTGTCCGCACTTTTGATAGCGACGTGATAGCCGAATTGTCATTTAAATGCAGCAGCGGTCGTATATTCAGGATAGAGCCGACAGCAGCGGCAGCGGTCGATATGCGCCCGCCGCGCCTTATAAATTTCAGATCGGCGACGGAGATGAGATGGCATATATTCATCCGCAGTCTTTCTATATACGCGGCAGTATCCTCAATCGTATTTCCGCGGCGCTTATATATGACGGCAAGATACACTAAAAGCCCCTGTCCCATACCGCCGCACAGCGTGTCTATCACGATGATCTTACGGTCGGGAAACTTCTCGGACATCATTTCGCCGGCAATCCTTGCCGTATTGTACGTATTGCTCAGCGTTGAAGAGAACGATAGGCACAAAACGTCGTTCCCGTCCAGAAGCTCGCGCGTCATCTCCGATATAAAATCGTCGATGCTGGGGGCGGAGGTCTGTACTGCGCTCCCATCGCGCAATTTGTTATAAAAAGTTGTCGGAGCTATCTCGCGCCAGTCGAGATAGTTTACATAATCTGTATCATCTAGCCGCACCGAAAGTGGGACGACGCCGACCTTTAGAGAATCTATCATTGAGGACGGCAGATCGCATGAAGAATCTGTAATGATAGTGAAATTTTCCATTTTGATCTCCTAATATGAGAAGTAGTATTTAACACTAGGTTAGCACATATTAAATATGATGTAAAGCAAATTTTTGGCGTACAGCGCCGGTTTTGCACCGAATTTTCGAAAAATTAACATTTCTTTTGATAAAGCTTGAGAAAATAAAATAGCGGCGTTATTATAGATGTACGGTCGGCAGCAAAAAACATGACCGTAAAGGAGATAGATGAATTATGGAAAGTATAAAAGAGCAGGCGGAGCGCGCCGCGCTTGAGCTTATAGAGGCTGCAAAGCTGAAAAAGGGGGACGTCGTCGTTGTAGGATGCTCGTCCAGCGAGGTAAACGGATACACAATAGGCAAAAACTCCGTGCCGGAGACGGCGGATGAGATTTTTGAGGCGATAAACGGCGTTTTGAAAGAGCGCGGTATTTTCCTCGCCGCCCAGTGCTGCGAGCATTTGAACCGCTGCATAATAACGGAGCGCGCGGCAGCTTCAGGGTATGATATCGTAAACGCCGTGCCGCAGCCAAAAGCGGGCGGATCATTTGCCACGGCGGCGTACTGCGGGTTTGACGATCCCGTCGCATTGGAGGAGATAAAGGCGGACGCCGGACTTGATATCGGCGGCACGCTTATCGGAATGCACCTGAAAAAGGTCGCCGTTCCCGTAAGGCTCAGCCTTGACCATATCGGCAGCGCTACGCTTATAGCCGCGCGCACGAGACCGAAGTATATAGGCGGCGAGCGTGCAAAATACGATGAAAAACTTGCCTGACGGGCGAGATTCCGAAAATATGCAGTATCGAAAACAGGGAGCCTTTTCAAAAAAGCTCCCTGTTTTTTTGTATATACCGGAAAATAAGACCGTATTTTCCGTTTTTTCTCGCAGATTCTCCGCGCTCGTATATTTTTCCCGCGCGCCGCTGTCTTTACGCGTACTGCTGCCCCGCGTTTTCCGCGTTCTATCGGCAGCGTATTTACACTATATTCGACATTTTTGCCGTCCTCTTATGCGAGCGTTACTGTCCGGCAAGCTGCTGGCGGCGGTTTAAGTTTATCGTACCGTCCTGCATATCGGATATCCATTCAAGCGATTTGTTTATGCCGTACGATACGCACAATTCCGCATCGTCCGCGACCATTGTGTGTATGTTCGTGCTGCTCTCCACCAGCCTGTCAAAGCCGTACAAAAGGCTTCCGCCGCCGGTCATCACTATCCCGTTGTTCGATATATCCGCGACAAGCTCCGGAGGCGTATTTTCAAGCGTGGAATGTATGGCGTCCAGTATCCGCTGCGACACCTCGTCGAATGCCTCGATCATCTCACTTGTGTTGACGGAGACCATTTTCGGCAGCCCTGTCATAAGGCATCTGCCCTTTACCTCGACGGCGATCTCCTCCGGTCTCGGGAAAACGCAGCCGATAGTGTGTTTTAGATCCTCCGCAGTCGATTTGCCGATAAGCACGTTATGCTTTTTGCGGATATATTTTACTATTGCCTCGTCAAAAGAGTCGCCCGCGACCTTTATCGATTCAGCCTGAACGACGCCTGACAGGCTGATAACGGCGACGTCTGTCGTTCCGGCGCCGATGTCTATCACCATGTTCCCTTCCGGCTTTGATATATCAAGCCCCGCGCCGAGGGCTGCGGCGACAGCCTCCTCAATAAGATACACCTTTCTTGCGCCTGCCTGTATGCCGGCGTCGATAACGGCTCTCTCCTCCACCTCGGTAATGCCGGACGGGACGGATATTATAAGACGTGGCTTAAACAGGGAAAACGAGGTGACCTTTCGCACAAGCTCCCTAAGCATACGCTGCGTCATTTCATAATCGCATATAACTCCGTCGTGCATAGGGCGGATCGCGGCGATATTGCCCGGTGTTCTGCCCATCATGCGCTGCGCTGCCATACCGACTTTAAGCACTCTTCCCGTGTTGCGATCCATCGCGACGACCGACGGCTCCCTCGTGACGACGCCCTTGCCCTTTACGCATACAATGACCGTTGACGTCCCAAGATCGATTCCTATATCGCGCCCAAAAATCATAATAGTATCTCCATTCTGCCGCTAAGCTAAAAAGTATAGTAGATCCGCGATCTCCATGTGCGGCAAATGGAGATACGCAGCATGTGCAGCATATGCCGCGCAAAAAAGCGGCGAGCGGCACGCAATAAAATAAGGCGGATATCCGAGCGGCGTTTAAGCCGCAGGATATCTCCATTCTCTGGTACAATATGGCTATGTGGTATAAGTAAAGGCGTTTTCCACCATGGTTTACATAAAAACATAAAATACAGCCGGACGGATTTAAGGAGCGGGCGGAAAAGCATACGAAAAGTGCGCCGCCCAATCCGATTTTTTTCATACACGGTCTTATTATATCCGATTCCCGCGATTTGTAACAGTGCAGGATGGAAAATTTATCAAAATTTTAAATACCGGCGGTCTTTTATCGCCGAAAGGCGATCGCCTTTTGTTGCGCGAAAGCGCAACTCCTTTTTATGCCCCTGTAAAGGGGCATTCTTTACCGCGCCTATAGCGCGGGGATCTGTTACCATTTCTTTGGCGTATCCCAAAGAAACGGTAACCCAAAGAAAACATAGCAGGGAAAACCTCGTCGTCGCGGATTGCGTTAAGTGCGCGCCCGCTAAAAAGCGAACGCTTACCCACTCCATCGCTCCTCCTCTCAAAATCACAACCGCTTCGCTGGGTTGTAATTTTGTATCTTCCCCTTTCTATGTTTTATCCCATCGCAGGCATACGTCATCTTGTAAGATGGACTGTCCCCCGCAAGATAAAATAGGCGCATTGACAGCGCGTTGCACAGCAATAACATTGCGCGTAGATTTACACCGCGGCACGGAGGTCACGTTACCCTGTTTCTTTTTATCGCTACTGCGCTGCGCCCGCGCTTAGATGCGCGGGGGGCGGTGATTTAAAAATCTATCGGGTTTTTAGCGTCATTCGTCGAGTGGTAAGCACGGTCAGGTTACTAATAGGGAAACAGCAAGCTAGATTCGCCGATGCGTATGTTGATACGCGGCTTTCGGGGTTTGCAAAGGGGAATATCCCCTTTGCTATGTTTTCTTTGGGCGACGTTTCTTTTGCATATTCAAAAGAAATGTCGCAAATCCCCGCGCCATGGGCGCGGTAAACCCGCCCGCATTGCGGGCAAAAAGGTCGCCGCCTTTCAGCGGCAAGGCACCGCCTTGCCGGCGGCGTAAGAAATCGCGCTTTCACGCGATTAAAGGAATCGTGCTTCCGCACGATGAAACTATCGCCTATCGGCGATAAAGCCGCGTTTTAAGCCCCGAGTATCTCCGCTGCTTTCTGTCATTGTTCACCATATCCGCAACGGCTTCGCGGTCGCCGACAATGATAAGCAGCTCCCTCGCCCTTGTGACGGCGGTGTAGAGGACGCTTCTCGTCATCAGCATCGGCATTCCTCTTGAGACGGACAGTATAACGGCGCGGTATTCGCTGCCCTGCGATTTATGGACTGTCATAGCGTACGCCGGCTCGAGCTCAAACAGGTTTTCAAACGTATAATCGGCAATCTTATCTTCAAAATCGACGGTGACAAGCTCATGCGTGTGGTCTATCGCAGTTATTACGCCGATATCGCCGTTAAAAACGCCTGCTCCGGCGTTCGCCCCATCCTGCGAGCGCCACAAAAGGTCGTAGTTATTGCGTACCTGCATGACCCTGTCCCCCTCGCGGAACGTAAAGCCGGGGCGGTCCACCTCGCGTTTTTCCGGAGACGCCGGGTTTATTGCCGCCTGAAGCAGCAGATTGAGGTTGAAGGTGCCGCATTCATATTTTTTCTGCGGAGCCAGCACCTGTATCTGGGACGGCTGTATGCCCATGTTTTTCGGAAGTCTTTCGGCGGCGAGCTCAACTATCGTCTCAGCCGTTTTGGCACGCGAGCTTCTGTTCAAAAGGAACATATCACTGTATTTTACCGAAAAATCAGGCACCTTTCCCGAATTTATCTCATGCGCCGCGCGGACTATGCCGCTTTCTCTCGCCTGACGGAAAATCTCGGTAAGGCGCACAGTCGGCACGGCGCCGCTTCTGATGATATCGGAAAACGGGCTGCCCGGTCCGACAGGAGGAAGCTGGTCGGCATCCCCGACAAGTATCAGCCTGCACGTCGGCTTCAGCGCCGACAGAAGCGCGTACATCAGCTGTATGTCTATCATTGACGACTCGTCCACGATGAGCGCGTCGATATCGAGCGGGTCGTTTTCATCGTGCTGGAAGACAACGTCCGTATGATCGTCCGAAAATCCGGCGCCGAGCAGGCGGTGTATCGTCTGCGCCTCGCGTCCCGTAAGCTCCGTCATCCGCTTTGCAGCCCTGCCCGTGGGCGCGGCAAGCGCCGTATCGAGCTTGAGCTTGTCGAAAACGGCGAGGATACCGCGGACTGCGGTGGTTTTCCCCGTACCGGGACCGCCGGTCAGCGCCATTATGCGGCTTTCCGCGGCAAGCCGTATGGCCTCCCGCTGAAAGTCGGCGTATTCTATATCCATTTCGCGCTCTATATTATCTATCGTCTTGTCGATCCCGCGCGCCTGCCCGACGGGGATAGACGCCATTTGCAAAATACGCTCAGCTGTATAGTTCTCGGCGCGGTGTATGCCGTCGAGATAGCACGCGTCGCGCTGTGCGATCTCCTCGCGCACGACGTGCCCGTTTTCGGTAAGGACGCGCAGCGCCGTTTCGACGGGCTCCTGCTCCATCCCGATGAGCTGGCACGTAGCCGCGACGAGCTTGTCCGCCGGCAAAAAGGCGTGCCCGTTCGTCAGATTATGACGCAGCTCAAAAAGCACGGCTGCTTCTACCCTCTGCGGCGAGTCGCTGGAGTAGCCGAGGCTTAAAGCGAGCGCATCTGCCTCATAAAAATCGGCGCCGAACTGCTCATGAGTGATGAGATACGGGTTTTCGCGCACAAGCTCGACGGCGAGATCGCCGTATACCCTGTACAGCTTGACGGCGAGCGCCGTCTTAAGTCCGTGCCCCGTGAGAAATTCCATAAGTATACGAA
>CALWWO010000132.1 GCA_944385265.1 uncultured Oscillospiraceae bacterium | reverse complement strand
GTATCTGTGTACCATTCTATCCCGCGGGGGACAAACTGCCATATCAGATGACATATGCCTGCGCTGGGAGAAAATATAGAAAGGGTGCAGGGAAAACCGGTTTTCCCTGCTATGTTTTCTTTGGGTGTACCCGTTTCTTTGACATACATCAAAGAAATGGGTACAAATTCCCGCCCACACAGTGGGCGAAATGTGCTTTTGCATATTCAAAAGAAATGTCGCATATCCCCGCGCCATGGGCGCGGTAAGCTCCCGCCGCTTGACAGCGGCAAATCTGCCCGCTTTCGCGGGCAGTAAAGGCAGCCGCCCTTCGGCGGCAAAAGAGTTGCGCTTGGCGCAACAAAATATCGCCGCAAGCGATATGAAGCTTGCGGCGACGTGGTGGAGGAGGGTGGATTCGAACCACCGAAGTCACTGACAACAGATTTACAGTCTGCCCCCTTTGGCCACTCGGGAACTCCTCCATATAAACCATATTAAAATCGTATGTTGCAATCAGGAAGTGGAGCTGGTGGACGGATTCGAACCCCCGACCTGCTGATTACAAATCAGCTGCTCTACCGGCTGAGCTACACCAGCGTATTGCAACATCAGCCTGTATATCTTAGCAAAAGCAAGCCCGTTTGTCAACGGTGATTTTGATTTTTTTAAAAATTTTGAACGAAGCCGCATTTGCGCGGAGAAAGGAAGAGATGACGGTACTTGAAATATAAGCCGCAGAGATCCAATAAAAAAAGCCCGCCCGACGCGCAGGAGGCGACGGTATATGCGTACTGCGCGGTATGCGGCGGGGAGGTGTACGGAGAGGAACTCGTATACGAAGTAGACGGAGAGACGGTATGTGAAGAATGCATCGGGGAATTTGCAAGAAAATATTTTTTGCCGGAGCGGATAAAAGGAAAAAATCTGACGGGAGGACATTGTACATATGAAACTGAGTGAACTGGCAAGGGAATACAGAAGCAGCGGCGCGCTGCTCAAGGAACGTATAATCAAGCTTGAGGGGCAAACAGACGACGAAAGCATACCGGAAATGGAGAAATTTCGCCTGCGCTGCCGGATAATACAGCTAAAACGTATGTACCGCTATGTAAACGAGGCGGCGTGCGCTATGGAGAAATATTACGACAAGAGGTACCGCAATGGAAGCTTTTCGATTTGAAATGGGCGTTGAAAACCGCCGGCTGCTGAGAGATCCGGCGTCGCGCGGGATAATAAAGGGAGAGATGCTATACGCGGTAAGAAGCAAGCTGACGAAAAAGCAGCGGGAGACGTTTTTGCTGTATTACGGGAAAAAGCTGAAAATGCCGGAAATAGCGAGAAAGCAGGGAGTTTGCGTATCGACCGTATCGCGCTCCATCAGCCGCGCGCGCCGCCGTATAGACCGCCATGTCTGCGCCGTGATGGAGGGCATGATACCGAAAAGGCGCGGATGATCCGCCGCGATTATAAAATATGCCGGTATTCAGGGGCATGCGGCAGCGCACGGCGCCTATAACGGTTCAACGGAAATATTTATTTATCATGCCTGCGATAATTTGCAGCGCCGTATATGGCGGACCTGTACCGCTTACGGCGCAATATAACAGCATTTGAAATAACACACGAACGCCGCTTCGGGGACGACAGATCTTCCCCTTAAGCGGCGTTTTTTTATTTAAGCCGTGCGCTTTGGCATATTCCGGCAGGGACGTGCGCGGTATACGCGCTGTTTAGAGTCCGTCGTACGCCGGCGGGGATATCTAATGCGTACGGCGGCTGGAATAGGCGCAAAACGCCAAACGAGGGATATTTTTGCCGGTTTGGCGAAAAAATCCACGCGGTTGTTGAAAATAATGTAATAAATAGTATAATATAATATAACGAACATAAACCGGCAAGGAGATGAAAAGCCTTGATTGAGCAGACGGCATACGGCGCGTCGCTTGCGCAGGCGTATCACGACGCGCTTGTGAAATTGCAGAAGTACGGCGAGGAAACGCCGTGCGGCGATTATAATACGACGCAGAAGGAACTTTCTATGACGATGGTGGTGGAAAAGCCGCTGTTAGAGCCGATGATAAGCAAGCTGTTTATAGGCGGGTACAGGGAGCTTGAGCAGTACAGGCAGGAAATGCTCGACGGGATACTTGATTTTGAGATAGAGCGCGGCAACTGGGAGTATACGTATCACTCCCGCATGGCAGAGCAGATCCCGTTCGTGATCCGTGATCTAAAGCGCAACCCGTCGTCCCGCCGCGCAGTTATCGATATACGCGACTGGCGGCATGATACGCGGGAGGGGAATGAAAATCCCGCGTGCCTTCAGCATATACAATATTTTATACGGGACGGTAAGCTGCACTGCAAGGTGCTGTTTCGCTCAAACGATGCGTGCAAAGCCACATTTATGAACGCGTTTGCGCTTATCATGCTGCAAAAGCGCATAGCCGAAGAACTCGGCGTGGAGATGGGGACGTATGTACACAGGGCGAACAGCTTTCATTGCTACGCCTCCGATTTCGGTATGCTTGACGGATATGTCGGCAGGATAGAAAATGCGGAGGATATCGAAGATATAACGTATGAATATGCCGGGGATTGGGACGAGCTTATGGAGTCGTGCCGCCCCGAGATAGAAAAAACAGTCGAGGAATTAAAAAACAGATGAGGAGATGCAGAAAATGAAGTACAATTTTGACAAGGTATTTCCCGCGCCGGGGACAAATTCACCCATGCATAAGAAGCTGGCGAAAGCCGGGATAACTGGCGACACGGTGTGCTACGGCGTCGCCGAAATGAAGTTCGAGATGCTGCCGGAGATCACCGACGCGATAATCGAAAAAGCGAAACAGGGCTTTCTTGGATACAGTGCCGACAACGACGCGTATATACCTGCGCTCAAACGCTGGCTGAAGGTCCGCCACGACTGGGATATCGAGGGCGAAGAGGTAGTAAACACGCACGGCGTCGTAACGGCTATCGGCATAGCCATCCGCGCTCTGACGAAAGAGGGCGACGGCGTTATGATACAGACGCCCGTTTACAATCCGTTTGCGGCGCAGATAATAGGCAACGGCAGAAAGGTCGTTGAAAATCCGCTTGTCAGGGCAGACGATAAATACGTGATAGATTTTGACGACTTTGAGGCGAAAGCGAAGCTTGATACGACAAAGATGTTCGTGCTCTGCTCGCCGCACAACCCCGTTTGCCGCGTCTGGACAAGGGAAGAGCTTGAACGCATGGATAAGATATGCCGCGAAAATAACGTGCTTGTCGTCTCGGATGAGATCCATAACGACATCGTGTTCGACGGCGAGCATACGGTGTTTGCAAAGCTGTCGAAGGAAGCCGAGCAGAACTGCATAGTGTGCACTGCGCCGAGCAAGACGTTCAACATCCCCGGACTTGGGCTCAGCAATATCATCATCAAAAACCCTGAGATATACAAAAAGTATGAGGAAGAGGCGTCAAGGTCAGCCGGTCATTACATGAACACGCTGGGCATGGCTGCTGCCGCCGCCGCATTTACGCACGGCGACGAGTGGGTAGACGAGATGTGCGCATATATAAAACGCAACGGTGAGAAATTGCAGGAATATCTTGCCGAGTATCTGCCGCAGACATGGATGCCGAAGATGGAGGGTACGTATCTCGCGTGGGTAGACTTCTCATTCCTCGGCATGACGGACGAGGAGCTTGAAAAATTCTTCAAGGAGGAAGTGAAGCTCTCGCTCAATTACGGCATAAGATATGGCACGGGAGGCTCGCAGTTTATAAGGGTGAATATCGCGTGCCCGGAGAGATATGTGTTTGATTTTGTCAAAAAGACGGCTGATGCAATAGAAAAGCGCGGCAAATAAACCAAAACTGAAAAGGAGCAGTCGGTTTAACCGATTGCTCCTTTTTTTCGTGTTTGAGACGGCAAAAAATTTGCCGGCAGCTTTTCATATTTGCGGTGGCTTAAGACTTGCCGGAGGTTTTATGCGACCATACGTTTAAAAGGTTATCGTGACCGTATCCGTATCGGCGATTGTATCCCAGCTGTCAAGATCGAAGATATGGAAGGAAAGCTCAACCGTTTCAAAATCGGAGATTCCGTTTTCCTCAAGCTCATCCGACAGAAACGTAATCACATCGACGGCGCGCTTGCCTGCCGCTACGTCGCAGAGGAGATTTAGGCGTTGTGCAAAACGTGTGTTTCTGATATAATAATACAAATATAAAAACAGAGACCTCAGATTGGCGTGGTCAAGGGCAGGCGGGTGAGATATGTGAAATATACAAAATGGGAGGTTGCCGGATACGATAGGGGCGAAGCGGCGAGGTGGTTTCGAAGCGGGATAAACCCTCTTACTTCCGTCCTTCTTGCGTCGCGCGGGATAACGGACGAAAAGGGACTTGATGAAATTACCGACAACCGCATAACCTCCCTGCACGATCCGTTTTTGCTTGACGGTATGCGCGCGGCGGTCGACAGGATAAACGACGCGGTGAAAAACGGCGAAAAGATAGGGATATTCGGCGATTACGATGTGGACGGCATAACGTCGACCTGCCTGCTTATGAGATATTTCCGCTCGCGCGGGGTCGAGTGTACAAATTACATACCCGAGAGGCTGGAGGACGGGTACGGGCTTCAGAAAAAAGGGATCGAACAGCTTAAAAACAGCGGCGTGACGCTCGTTGTATCGGTGGACTGCGGCATAACGGCTTTTAAAGCGGCGGACTGGGCAGACAGCGCCGGCGTCGATCTCATAATAACGGATCACCATGAGGCGGCGGAGACGCTTCCGAAAGCCGTGGCGGTGGTCGATCCCAAGCTTCCGAATCAGGCGTACCCGAACAAGTACCTGTCCGGCGTGGGCGTGGCGTTCAAGCTCGTGTGCGCCATCGAGGGCGGCGAAAATACAGAGGATATGGTAAGGCAGTACGGAGACCTTGTGGCTGCCGGTACGATATCGGACGTTATGCCGCTTTGCGGCGAAAACCGTATACTCGTCCGCCGCGGGCTGGACATGCTTCGCCGTGGCAGCCATGTGGGTTTTGAAAAGCTTGCTCAGCAGGCGGGCATAGATATCAAGGGACTTGGAACGGTCGGTATGAGCTTTATGCTCGCGCCGCGCATAAATGCGGCAGGAAGGCTCGGTAAAACGGGCATTGCCAAGGACCTTCTGATGACGGACGATGCGTTTGAGGCAAACGAACTTGCACACCAGCTTTGCGAACTCAATTATGAGCGGCAGAAAATAGAGGGGCAGATGATGGCTGAGGCGCAGGAGATGATGGAGGATTATCCCGACAACGCTCCGATAGTTCTTTCAAGCCGCCGGTGGCATCAGGGGATCGCCGGTATAGTGGCGTCGCGCGTGATGGAAAAATACGGGCGCCCGGCGGTTATAATAAGTATACAGGACGGCGAAGCGAAGGGCTCATGCCGCAGCTTCGGCGAGTTTAGCATATATGATGCGATAAAGGCGAACGAGGGCGTCCTGCTCAGCTTCGGCGGGCATAAATACGCGTCCGGCATAGTGCTGAAAGAGGAGGATATAGACGCTTTCCGCCGCGGGCTGACGGAATATTACCGCAAATTTTATAACGGAAAAGCGGAAGAGACGACAGTCCTTAAGATAGATTTTGAAGTGATAAAGCCGGAGATACTGACACTGGAAAATGTAGACGCGCTTAAAGAATTGGAGCCGTACGGCAACGGCAACCCGACGCCGAAAATGTGTATTCGCTCAGCCACGGTCGATATGATAACGGAGCTTGGCAGGGGGAAGCACACAAAGCTGTGGGTCACAAAAGGGAAATGGTCGTTTGAATGCCTGTTTTTCAACAATTCGCCGGAGAGTATCGGCGTAAAAACGGGCGATCATGTGGATATAGCGTTCGAGCCGAAGATAAACGAATTTCGCGGGCGGAGATCTGTGCAGCTACAGCTTGCAGATGTTTGCGTTTTAGCATAAAATATGTTATAAAAGGAGCAGCAGCTGCGTGAAGGCTTTGTGTGCTCATACGCGGCTGAAAATTATTAGCTGAAAAAGAGGTGAGGAATGTGGATGAAATAGAAAAACAGTTTGAGAAGCTTTTGGAAACGATTGCCGCGACGAATCCGACGGCAAACCGCGAAAGAATAACAGAGGCGTATCGTTTTGCAAGAGAGGCGCACGGGGATCAGAAGCGGAGAGACGGTAGCCCGTTCATTTCACATCCTCTTGCGGCGGCGCAGATCATCGCCGAGATGGGGCTTGATGAGGAATCTGTCATCGCCGCCATACTGCACGACTGCATTGAAGATACCCCCGTCACACATGAGGACGTGGCGAAAAAGTTTGGAGACGAGGTTGCGGAGATCGTCGAGGGGGTAACAAAGCTCACCCGCGTGGTCTACACCAGCAAGGAAGAAGAGCAGATGGAAAATCTGCGCAAAATGCTGATGGCGATGGCAAAGGATATCCGCGTGATACTGATAAAGATCGCGGACCGCTTGCACAATATGCGCACGATGTGCTATCAGACGGAGAGCAAGCAGCGCGAAAAAGCGCTTGAGACGATGGAGATATACGCTCCGATCGCATACCGGCTCGGAATGCAGAAAATAAAGAGCGAGCTTGAGGATCTGTCGCTGTTTTATCTCGACCCTATCGGATATCAGGAGATAAAGCACGAGCTTGATAAAAGAGGAAAGACGTATCAGGAATTTTTTGAGAGGACGCAGAAGCATATAGGCGAGCGGCTGCGCGAGGTGGGGATAACCTGCACCGTAAACGGGCGCATAAAGCACATGTACAGCATCTACAGGAAGATGTACGGGCAGAACAAGGAATTTTCCGAGATAATGGATCTGTACGCGTTCCGCGTTATAGTTAACGATATAGCCGACTGCTACAATGTGCTGGGATATATACACGAGATGTATAAGCCGCTGCCGGGATATTTTAAAGATTATATCGGCACGCCGAAGCCGAATATGTACCAGAGTCTTCATACGACGGTCATCGGCTCGGAGGGCATCCCGTTCGAGGTGCAGATACGCACGTGGGATATGCACCATACGGCAGAATACGGAATAGCGGCGCACTGGAAATATAAAGAGGGCATAAAAGGACATCAGGCGGGCGAGGAGAAGTTTGCGTGGATACGCCAGCTTTTGGAATCGCAGCAGGATTCGGATGCGCCCGACTTTTTCCAGACGCTAAAGATCGACATGTTCGCGGACGAGGTGTTCGTCTTCACTCCGCAGGGAGACGTTGTAAATCTGCCCGCCGGGGCGACGCCGATAGATTTTGCGTACAGCATACATTCGGAAATAGGAAACAGCATGACCGGCGCGACCGTGAACGGAAGGATAGTCCCGTTTAACCATGAGCTGCAAAACGGCGATATAGTGCAGGTCCTGACGTCAAAGACGGCGAAGGGACCGAGCCGCGACTGGCTGAATATCGTAAAAAGCGGCGAGGCGCGCAATAAAATACGCCAGTGGTTCAAGAGAGAGCGGCGCGATGAAAATATTGCGCACGGCAAGCTTAGCTTTGAAGCGGAGCTCAAGCGCTCAGGGCTGACGATGGAGGATATATCGCGCGAGGATGTGCTGCCCGTCGTTTTAAAGCGGCTGTCCATCGGCAGCATAGACGATATGTACGCCGCGATAGGCTACGGCGGACTGTCCGCGCAGAAGACGGTAAACAGACTGCTTGAGGAATTGCGCCACGCAGAGAGAAGCGGGGCAAAACCGTCTCGCATCTCGTGGGAGACGGCGATCAAAAAATCAAAGCCGGTGCACGGCATAGTAGTGGAGGGACTGGACAACTGCCTTGTCAAATTCTCGCACTGCTGCTCGCCCGTACCGGGCGACGACGTCGTCGGGTTCATCACGAGGGGATACGGAGTGTCGGTACACCGTACCGACTGTAAGAATTATCTCGCATCAATAGAGCGCCCGGAGGATGCACAGCGCTGGATCAAGGTCGGCTGGGGCGATACGTCCGGCGAGATATACGAGACGAACATAGGGATAATGGCGCGTGAACGCAGCGGACTTGTAATGGATGTGGCAACAATCTTGAATGCGCTGAAGCTGAAGGTGAATTCGCTTTCCGCGCGAGACATAGGAGACGGGATAGCCTCCGTGCACATATGCTTTAATGTCAAAGACCGCGAGGAGCTGAGCAACGCCATAAAAAGATTGTCTAGCATACAGGGCGTGAGCGAGGTCAGAAGAATATGACTGTGTATCGCCGAAAGCTGTGCGCGATCCTGCTTGTCAGGCGCGTCCGACATCGGCAACACGATACGACGCCACACCGCGCTTTATGATGTAAAACTACGGCACAGCGGGGCATACCGGAGATGAAACGCCGTGCCTGAGTTACGGCAGATGATGGCGCGCAGCACGCGCTTACACGCGATAAGGTGCGGTATCAGGTGCGCGATATTCTCAATGCGCGCGATGAGGCGCGTTTGCCACCCAGTACAGCACGTGAGAGAGAACGCCGATACCGGCGAGCTCAAGGCGCGCCGCCCGATGCCGCGCGAGATAACGTATATCCGCGGCATGCGTGGAAAAATCATTTTAGTCCGGCGCATACCGGACGCTTTAAGGGGATGGATCATATATGCGCGCTGTAGTTACACGCGTGACGTCCGCTTCGGTCGAGATCGACGGGCAGATATGCGGCGAGATAGGAAAGGGATTTCTGGTGCTGCTTGGCGTCGCGCCGCAGGATACCGAGGCGCAGGCTGTAAAGCTCGCCGACAAGGTATGCGGTCTGCGCGTGTTTGAGGATGAAAACGGCAAGATGAATCTGAATCTTGAAACGGCGGGAGGAGAGCTTCTGGTGGTGTCGCAGTTTACGCTGTATGCCGACTGCAAAAGCCGCCGCCCGGGATTTTCAAAAGCGGCGAAGCCCGATACGGCGATACCGCTGTACGAGCTTTTTATGGACGAGTGCGAAAGGCGCGGATTTCATGTGGAGCATGGGAGATTCGGAGCGGATATGCGCGTTGAGTCGGTAAACGACGGACCGGTGACGCTCATTTTAGACACGGATGATCTGTAAACAACGCGGAAAGGGGTTTTTATCGGCTCCAAAGCGCGCTTTATTATCGGGAGAGTGGAAAATATGCTTGTAAAATGCCTTATAGTGGGAAATCTTGACACGAATTGTTATATAGCGACAAATGAGGATACGCTTGAGTGCGTCGTGATCGACCCCGGAGACGAGGTCAATACGATAATGGATTATGTAGAGAGCAATAAGCTGACGGTAAAGGATATATTTCTTACGCACGGTCATTTCGACCATACGCGCGCGGCGTACGCCGTCTCAGCCGAGACGGGCGCGCCCATCTGGATCCACAAAGCCGACTGCGTTCAGGACGGAAAAAAGGACCTGTATAAATTTTTTCCAAATGAAAATACGAAATATTACGATGACGGCGATGTGATAGAATCTGCCGGCATGAAATTCCGCGTGATGTGGACGCCGGGACATTCCGAAGGGTCCGTAATGCTGTTTTGCGGCGATGTGATATTCTCCGGCGACACGATATTTAAAGAGAGCGTCGGGCGCGTGGATCTCCCGGGCGGCGATGCGGATAAGATGATGAAGTCGCTGAAAAAGATCGGCGGTATTACCGGAGATTACGAGATATATCCCGGTCATATGGATGCGACGACGATGGAGCGCGAGCGCAGCTTCAACCAGTATCTGCGGTATGCAGGTGGGATCGAATGAAGCTCTGGCTCGCAAATAACGATTATAAATACGCGGCTGAGCAGATAATGCTGATGATGTTTCCGGATGAGCGTCCCGAATATCCCGAGACGGCTGTGCCGGCGGAGAGGGAGCAGCCGGAAAGCAGCGCCGTGCTTACCATATCAAAAAGCGCCGAATGGACGACGGCGACGGCGAGATTGCGCGTGAATGGAAGAACGGCGAGGGGAATTTCTCGCGCGCGGACGGAAGAGCTGAAGAATGAGCTCATAACGGCGCGCGTACTGCAAAAAATACTGAAAAAGGCGTTTTACAAAGCGGCTGTGGACATAACGGGCAAAAAGCCCGTGTGGGGCTCGCTCACCGGCATAAGACCGGGGAAAATAGTCACGGGACTGCTTGAAAGCGGGTTTTCAAAAGAGGCGGCGCTGCGGTATATGCAAAAGGAGTACGATGTGACGCGAGAGCGCGCCGCGCTGTGTGTCGATACGGCAACGGCAGGACTTAAGGTGAAGCGCAGCTTGACAGAGCGCGATATCGCCTTGTATGTCGGCATCCCTTTTTGCCCGACAAGATGCGCTTATTGCAGCTTCGTCAGCGTCGGCGTAGAAAAATCGCTGAAGCTGATAGAGCCGTTTCTTGAGGCGCTTGACAGGGAGATAGACGCCGCGGCGGAGGCGGTAAGGCGGCTGGGGCTCAACATCGTGTCGGTATATATCGGCGGCGGGACGCCGACGACGCTCACGGCTGGGAAGCTCGATACGCTTTTAAAGCGGCTTTATGAGCGGTTTGAGCTGAAAGACGTCTCCGATTACACTGTCGAGGCGGGAAGACCGGATACGATCACGCCTGAAAAAATAGCCGTTTTGCACGATAACGGCGTGAGCAGGATAAGCATAAATCCGCAATCGATGTCGGACGACGTTCTCCGCGCAATAGGCAGAAAGCATACGGCGGAGGATATAGTGACCGCGTATGAAACGGCGCGCGCCGCGGGGATAGAGATAATAAATATGGACCTGATAGCCGGACTTCCGGACGATACGGCGGAGGGATTTAAAAAAACGCTTGACTCGGTGCTGGATATGGCTCCGGAAAATATCACGGTACATACGCTGTCGCTTAAGAAGGGCAGCCGTATAATGCTGGACGGTACGGCGATACCGCCGGCCGAAGAGGTGCGCGTGATGCTCGACTATGCGGGTATGCGGCTGCGCGAGCGGCAATATGCGCCGTACTATCTGTACAGGCAGAAATTTATGTCGGGCGGCTTTGAAAACGTCGGCTGGAGCAGGAGCGGCTATGAAAATCTGTACAATATCCTCATAATGGAGGAATTTTGTTCAATAATAGCTCTTGGCGGCGGCGGATCGACGAAGCTGGTATCCCCGGCAAGCGGGGAGATAAAGCGCGTGTTCAACGCAAAATATCCGCTGGAATTTATAGGGAATATCGATAAAGCGATAAAAAGCAAGGATGAGATCGTCCGATTTTATGAGGAGAAGGTACTGCGCCGTGGACAGAGATGACGCGCGTGGTAAACATATGCGAAAATTCCTGCGCAGGCGGCAAAGTCGTGCAGGCGAAAATTGAAAACGGCGTGTTTGAAAAGTCAGAAGGACGCAAAAGGCAGTATCGTGGGTAAGAGGTTTCAACACAATAGGGTCAGACGCAGCGCGACAGCGTGAAACGGAGGATTTAGTACGGAAAATCGCGCTAAATCATGGGCTGCCCATCGTCTTGCCCTAAACGGGCGACCGGCGATAACGGCAAAAATCCCCTTATCGCACGGGGGATACATTTCATTTCTGTTTATGCCGCCCGGAGCGGCGGGAAGGAGGATCTATATGAAACTTTTACTGGAACAAATAAACGACATGGCAGTACATGCGCCGAAAGAATTCGTAGAGAAGGAAGACCAAAGATATCATGAGAGAATAGTACATGCGGCGGATATGATAGAACAGCACCGCGATGTAAGCCCGATAGTGCTGCTGTCCGGTCCGTCCGGCTCCGGTAAGACGACGACTGCGAAAAAGGTGGAGGAGGAGCTTAAAAAAAGAGGCATAAACACTCACACCGTGTCGATGGACGACTATTTTAAAACGATGAATCCGAAAACCGCGCCGCGCACTCCGGAGGGAGATATAGACTTTGAATCTCCGGAAATGCTCGATATGGACCTGTTGAACGAGCATTTTACAAAGCTGTCGAACGGCGAGGAGATACACATCCCGTATTTTATGTTCGCGCGGCAGAAGAGAAGCGCGAGCCGCTTTACGCCGATGCATCTCAGGGAAAACGAGATCGCAATATTTGAGGGTATCCACGCTTTTAACGAAGCGATAACTGCGCGCCATCCTGAGGCGTTCAAGCTGTACATCTGCGCGATGTCCGCTATAGAATACCAGGGGCTTGAGATATTCAACGGGCGCTGGACAAGGCTCACCCGCCGCGTCGTGCGCGACAGTAAATTCAGAGGAGCGGACGCGGAGGTGACGCTGCAAATGTGGGCGAACGTCCTGCGCGGAGAGGAACAGCATATATATCCGTACGTAGACAAGGCGGATATACAGATAAATTCGTCCTTAGGATATGAGATACCGGTGCTTAAAAAATACGCTATACCGCTGTTTTCAAATTTACCGGACGGAATGGAAAAAATGGCTGAGGCGGACCGCGTGCTTGAGGCAATGAAAATGTTTGAAGATATAGACGAGACGCTGGTAAACGAGAGCTCGCTCATCCGCGAGTTCATCGGCGGCGGGATATACACGGATTGATAAAACGCGGACGGTCATAGAGCCGGAAAGAATGTAAACAATCTATGTATTACGAGTTTTCGGAAAATTAAAGTGATAAAATAAAGGTTGACATCATTTGACTGTTTTCCGGAGGCGGGAATTTTTATGATACGAAATTGGCTTAGAAATTTTATGATCGGGAGATATGGACCTGACCAGCTTTATATCGCGCTGTTTATAGGGGCGGTGCTGTTTGGGCTGCTCGCGGTGATACCGTGGCTGTCGTTTTTTACGATTATCTCCTATGCGCTTCTTATTTATGCTATATTCCGTATGCTTTCGCGCAATATAGCCAAGCGCCGCCGTGAAAATGATATCTTTTTAAGATATTGGTGGCCGCTGCGGTATAAGATAAAGGCGCGGATAGAGAGGTTTAAAAGCAGGAAGACGCATAAATTTTTCAAATGCCCGGGGTGCAAGAATATTCTACGCGTGCCAAAGGGCAAGGGAAAGATACAGATAACATGCCCGAAATGCGGCGAGAGGTTCGAGAGAAGGACCTGATAGCACATCAAGACGGGCGATTGGCGGCGGCAGCCGGCGGAAAAAGGAAAACGGGCGATCTTTTTAAGATTGCCCGTCGTTTTTATATACAGAACTGCGCGAATACGAGATTGCCCATACAGCCGCCGCGCGATATAACCGGATATAACGATATCCCGTACAGCTTGTCTTGCAAGCCGTACGGGATATTTTTCTTATATTGGGACATACAATGCGCCGCAATCGCACCGCATCGCGGTATATACTATGTCGCGATATTGCCTCGTTGCGAGTATTCACCGTGCTGAGCGGCGATTTCAGCCGATAGGCTTTCCGTCCCTGTCAAAAAGCGGGAGCTTTTCGAGAAAAATGATATCGTCGCGATTTGCGGCGTCGCCCTCCGCCAAGATCGCCATGCGCCCGACAACGATGCCGCCGGCTTCGTTTACAAGCTGCTCGACAGCGCGCAGCGATTCGCCCGTGGATATCACGTCGTCCAGAATGAGGATCCTTTTACCCTTCATCTTGGCTGCGTCCGCTCCGTCCATATACAGCTTTTGCACTGCGTCCGTTGTGATGGAGTGAACCTCCGTCGAAAACACGCCGTTCATATATAGCTTTGCGTTTTTACGTGCAAGAAGATACGTATTGCGCCCGCTTTGCCGCGCCATCTCGTGGATAAGCGGGATAGCTTTAGCTTCAGGTGCGACCATATAGTCAAAATCCGGAGCTTTTTTAAGCAGCTCGGCAGCGCAGGCGACAGTGAGCTCAACGTCGCCGAAAATGACGAACGCGCCGATCTGAAGCTCGTCGTTTAAGCGGCATAAGGGCAGGTTGCGGCTTAGACCCGCAATAGTCATATTATAAGTCATGTAATTCCTCCATTCCGACGATATATGCGGCACAAATAGAAATTAAATATGTTTCTGCTTAGCAAAACGCGGGATCTTCTCCTGCTCCGCTTCTCTGCTGTGACAGGACATGTGACTGCCCGGCGTCGGCGCAGTATTTGACACTGAAACGGCAACATAAGAAGAGCTTAAAAAATTATACACTCAGCAAGTTATAAAAGTCAATCATTTTAAAATACAATCGCGTGCGGCAGCGGAAAATTCATCGCTTCCGGAGAGAGCGTCAAGCCCGAGCATGTATTCGGCGACGGAATCGGCAAAGCCCTGCGCCGTGTAGAGGGAGTCGTCCTTATCGGCGAGCTTATAGCAATCGAAAAGCGCGTCCGTCAGTTCTTCATCCGGGATAAGATCGCTTATGCGGAAATAGGAAATAAAAGCGTCGGCGTCGGCGCGGGCAAGCGCGGCGAGCCCCGCTTCATCCTGTATCAGCGCCATGTCGCCGCTGTCCTGAAGATGAAGATGCTCCAGCAGGACAGGTATGGCAAATATCCTGCCGCTTCCGTTCACTATGCCGTAATAATCGCAATATGTGCCTGTATCGACCTCGTCCGTCCTGATATTATCGTACAGATCCCACCATGCGGCGGGGTCGCCGTCAAGCTCGGTATCGAGCCGAACTATGGCACCGAGGTCATTTAACCCAAGATCGCCGAGATTTTCAAGGATAGCCTCGGCAAACCCCTCCAGCCTGTACCTGTCAAACTGCGAGATATAAGCCGACGCGCCCGTCAGCACGTGCGCGGGGTCGTAGTTAAAATGGAGCGAGATCAAGATATCGGCATTATGCTCGTACGCGGACATGCACCGGTCGGCGAGCTCACGCCACTCGTCTCCGTCGCGCGTCATATTTATACGCAGCCTGTCGGACTGTTCAAGATACGATTTGAGATACTGTCCCACGGTCAACGTAAGATTTTTTTCAAGGTAGAAATTATAGCTGCTGCTGCCGGTGGGATATTGCTGCGCGGCGTAAACGGAGCCGGGGTCATAGCCACCGTGCCCGGGGTCGATAGTTATATCTATTTTTTCACCGTCGGTTACGATAAAAGCGGCGGGATCTCTGTATATATCGCCGGTCATAAATACGTCGGCGCTGATATCTACGTTTCCGAACACGGCTTTTGTATTGCCGCAAAGGAACACCTTTCCTCTCACGCCGTCTTCAATGACAAGCGCGCTGTCGTCCGAGGTTTTAAGAGCAAACGAGTGAACGCTGTACGCTTTAAAAACGCCGCTGTTTGCTATATTTATAAAAGATCCGCTCTCCGCCGTGACGCCCGCGTTTGCGCCTGTAACGGTGAGACGTCCCGAGTCCTCAAAGGAGACGGAGCTACCCGACAGTACGGCGCCGCCGCTTTTAAGGCTTTTCGCAGTGACATTGCAGCCGGTGAAGACCGCGGCCGAATCGGACAGCGTAAGCGCCGGACCGTCCCCGCGGATGATAAGCTCCCCGCCGGTCACAAGCAGATCGCCCGTGACGTCAAGACTGAAGATCGAGGTGATCTCATCCGTCAGCTGTATCGTAGTGTGCGGCGCGGAGACCGAGACGGCAAAATCGCATTCGTCGCCGCCTGTGATATATACATCGTTTTCGGACTGTATGACAAGCGTCGCCACACCGCCCATATCGGACAGCATATCCTCCGTAACCTGCGATAGATCGTATGAATCAGACGTATCGTCGGCAAATGCGAAAAATAGGGCGGTGCAGCACAGCACGGCGACAGCCGCTATTGTGAGCGGCAGTTTAAAAAGTTTGTTCATGTTGAATATCCCACTTTAAAATAATATGTTTTCCGTTACTGAAAAGTATAGCAGACAAGAAGCCGTGATTCAACTGTAAACATAAATACAGAGGAAATACCGCGCATTAAAATTTTTCCTCACTGTCTATGATCCCGGGCGTTTCTGAACTTTGTCCGCCGCCGGTTTTATCGCTTTTTGCGTCCGGAAATGATTCAGAGCCGTCTATCGGACCGTTGCCGGGAAAGCATGAGATGCCGGACGGTCTCTGCGCCTCATCAGCGCGCGCAGAAGACGGCAAGGAGCTGTACTCCCACACCTGCGTAGAAAGGGCGCTGCGCATACGCGCCTGTGATACAGGAACCGTGCTAGACCCGGTCGGGGAATCATATCCGGCAGTAGGCTGCGGCGTAAGGTCGTCTGTCATATGCGGAAGTGACGATATAGCGTCATATTCCCCATATGTGCGCCGCGATCTTCTGCGGTCTGATCTTCCGCGTGACGGAGTGCGCCGCGCTGTCAAAAACGCCGTAAGACCTATGATGATAAAGCATACGGCAGAGCATATCGCGCCCGCTGCAAAGCCGGGCGTTACGTAATTCAGCGCGATCTCATGCTCGCCCGCGTCGAGCGTGAGCATGATAAACGTGTCGGAGAATATGCCGATATCGTCCGTATCAAGCTCCGTTCCGTCGACCGAAACGCTCCAGCCGGAGGAATACGGGACGGTCAGCAGGAAATCGGTGTCATCGTCGGCGATCGTGACGGAGCCCTCTATCGTATTGTCGTCGTAATACGTCACATCGAGCTGTTCTCTCGATAAGATGTTATAACATCTGTCGAGTATTGCCGTATTCATCGACGCGCCGTAAATATTCATCGTAAGCTCAGATTTCTGTTTCATGATGATAGTGACCTCTACATGGTCGCCAGCTTTGAGCGCGCCAAGGTCCATTATCTGCCGGTTTTGACGGTCAGAGGCGATAAGCTCGCCGTTTATGCGTATTTCCGTCAGATACATATCTCCGCAGACGAGATATATCTGGAAATTCTGATCTCTGTCCGCGGTGTATTCAAACGTAGCCGTGCCCTTGAAAGCGACGTCTGTAAATTCAGCGTAGGTAGCCGACGCATCCTCCATTGTAGCGTTGACGCAGCCAGTATACTCGAGAGTCTCGTGAGTATAGATATCCTGATGGCATATGGCGCTTGACATCTCGTTCATCGTGGAAAACGGATTCGACTGATAGTAGCTTTCAAGATCTGCAAAAGTATACGGGATCGAGTAGCCGACGGACAGCGGATAGAGATTTTCGTATATATCCACCTCGCCTGCCGAGCCGAAATACTCGTATGCGGCGGAGCGGGCTGTGTGATACCGCGCATAATAGTATCTGTAACCGAGGAGCATGTCCATAAACGCGTTTTCACCGCGGTACAAAATAGTGTTTGAGCTGCCGGAGCCGCCCGTGCGCTTTATAAAATCAGACATATTTGAATTTGTAAAGGTGTTGAAGAGCGAGCCGGCGTTCATTCCGTACAAGCTCTCTTCATTTAAAACCGTGTGGTGACCGATATTTCTGATATTGTCGATCATCTCCAGCATGAGCGGCCACGTCATATCGTCCGCGCCGATATAGTCGTAATCGTCGTTTACGATAAACTCTTTTAAATTATTCGACTGGTCGAGCTTTTCACGGAAAAATCCGTCTGTCTCGGCGTGCGTCTGCTCCTCCGCGGCGAGCATATCATCCACATAGTGGAAATACCCGTCGAGCGACATGCCGGTGACGTTGAAAACAGCGATGATGAACATGGCGGTAAGCTCAGCCATGACGGCGGCGCCGGCGTATTTGGCTATACGCCTTCCGCTGCGGAAGTGCAGGCATATCACAAGGTACAGCAGCATGATCATAAGAGTTATGAAGCATTCTTCAAGCACGCTGCGGCGCAAGTAGTATATAAGCCCGATAAACGCCGCATGTAGTACCGCCGCCGTTACAAGCTCGCGCGTCTTTATAGAGCGGCGTTTCCGCGCCGCCTGATAGCCCATCGTCAGAAGCAGGAAGATGACCATGAAAGAAAAACGGTTAGGTATGCCGTTCTGCATGTGAAAGCCGTGCCAGATATAATTTAAAACCTCGCAGTTGAAGCTCAAATACATAAATCCTATGAGAAATACATATTTGAGCTTGTCCCTCAGCGGGAATTTACGGGACACGAGATATAAAAACGCCGTAAAAAGACCAAAGCCGGAGATGAACATGTTCGCCCTATTGCTCGTCCAAGATATGGCGACGGGATTTGTCGCAAACAGTATGTTATACAGCGTGTCGCCCCAGTTTCCCATAAGCTCAAAGCCGGGCATCGTCTCTGACGATATCGAGGTCGATCTCAGTATCATGTATGAGGGCAGCAGAATAACTGCTGCCGCGCCGACGGCGATGATCGACGACACGGCTATGCGGAAAAGCTTTGCAAAGAAGTCCTTTACGCCGGAGAAATTGCATGTAAAGAAGTACAGGAATATGAAAATACACGTCATAAACCCGATAAAGTAGTTGAATATCAAAGAGCAGGCGAGCAGCAGGCAATAGCGCGCCGGCTTTTTCTCATACAGCATACGGTCGAGAGCCAAAAGCACGAGGGGGAAAAGTATGATGCTGTCAAACCACATGACGTTGAAGCAATAACCGAGCGTATATCCCGACAGAGCGAACATGGTACCGAACAAAGCGGGCAGCTTTACCCCGCCGCGCCCGTATTTTACGCGCAGAAAATGTGTAAACGTCGCTCCGCAGAGGGACGTCTTCAATATTATAAGCAGGTTGACGGAAAAGGCGATGCCCTTTCTGCCGAAAATAAAGATTATCCAGTTCAGCGGGCTTGCCAGATAGTACGCGAACACACTCCAAAAATCATAGCCCATCGCGCCGCTCCATGAAAAGAAGAGGGACTCGCCGCTTGTCACCTTATCGTAAAGCTCGGTAAAAAACGGCATGTACTGCGCGAAGCAGTCGCATGACGATATACCGTACCGGCATATGGCGTAAGCGATAAGCACGACTACGGACTCGATCAGAAACGGTATGAGAAAGCCGTAAAATTCCGGCTTGTACTTGGCGTATAATTTTTTGATTTTATAAGAAGCTCTGTTCATCGCAAACTCCTTGAAGTATATCTTGAGCGGAAAGCGCATGCCCGTGCTTTTTTGGACAGGGAACTGAGCGGCGGCAGGCAAAAAGTTAATCAGTGCGGCAAGTACAGCGCGCTTGCCCGCGCCGGCTCTTGCCTGTATGGACAGAGTGCCGTGCGTCGCACCCCGTCTGGTCATCTTTTAATACGGCGGCAGCGGCAAGCGGAACACTGGCACAGCTGACGGCGTTCATACCTGTATAACGGAAAACACGCTGATACAGACGGCGCATCGTGCGCGTCCGATTTTTTGACGCATTAAATCACTAAAAAGTTCCGTTTGTTTTTTGCATATGCTTCGCGGCTACTTTCAGCATAAGCCGCTTTGCACCGACATTTTCAAAATCCACCTCTATAAGCGCGTCGCCGCCTACAGGCTTTATACTTGTTATAACACCGGCACCGAATGCAGTGTGCCGAACTCTGTCGCCGACGCTGAAATCGGGCAGCGCCTCTGAAGCTTTGGGCGCTTTTTTCGCGGACGGCTCGGAGTTTTTCGCGCCGGGAGCGGTGCGCTGTGCACCGGAGTGCGGCAGTGATTGATCCTGCTCCTCATCGTAAAATGATCCGCCGTGCCCGCCGCGCTGATAAGCGCGCGCGTCTCCGTACGACGATCCTCCGTACCCGCTGCGGCGTGAGCTTCCGTATCCGTTGTAAGACGAGCTGTAGTCTGAATCATACGAGGAGCCGAACGACGGATACGGCATTGCGGCGGGCCTATCGATATCGTCCTCCGGTATCTCGTCTATGAAACGCGACAGCATGTTTGCAGACGTTCTTCCGAACAGCATACGCCGTGCCGCCGCCGTTATATACAGCTTTTTCATTGCCCTCGTCATCGCGACATAACACAGCCTGCGCTCCTCTTCCATCTCCTCCGGATCGCCTATCGCCTGTATTCCGGGGAATATGCCGTCCTCCGCGCCGGCGATAAACACGGTCGGGAATTCGAGCCCTTTTGCGCTGTGTATCGTCATCATGCAGACGTAGCCCGCTTCGCTGTCCATCTGATCAAGGTCAGTATAAAGCGCGATCTCGTCCAAAAAGCCGGCAAGCGACGGCTCGTCAGTTTCCTCCGTATATGTGACGATATTAGATTTAAGCTCGTACACGTTTTCGATCTTGCTCTGATTTTCAATAATATTTTTTTCCTGAAGCGCGCGCACATAACCCGTATATTGCAGCACCATGTCATAAAAATCATCAAGCCGGACGGTCTCGGAAAGCTTCTGAAGACCGAAGATAAGACCGGCAAACTCGGTGAGCTTTGAGCTTGCCGACTTGAGCTCCGGATATGCTCCGGCATTTTGTATGATGCCAAACATGGGAACGCCCTCGGCCGCGGCGAGAGATCGCACGGTCTCGATGCTTTTTGCCCCTATCCCGCGTGCCGGCGTGTTTATGATACGGGAAAGGCGCACGTCGTCGTTCGGATTGTTTATGACGCAGAGATATGCCAGCATGTCCTTTATCTCGGCGCGCTCAAAAAAGCGCGTGCCGCCGAACACCTTGTACGGTATGCCGCTGCGCTTGAATACAAATTCAAGGCGGTTGGACTGCGCGTTCATACGGTATAGCACGGCGAAATCGCTCCAGGACTGCCCGGCGGCAAATCCGGCGAGTATCTGCCCGGCGATATACTGCGCCTCCTCCTCGTCGTTTGAGCCTATGTAAAGCTGAAGCTTTTCTCCGTTGCCCTTATTCGTCCACAGCTCCTTGCCCTTACGTCCGGTGTTGTTGCGTATAACGGCGTTCGCCGCATCCAGTATATGACCGGTAGAGCGGTAATTCTGCTCTAAGCGCATGACGCGGGCATTTTTATACTGCTTTTCAAAGCTTAAGATGTTTTCTATCGTCGCGCCGCGGAATTTATAAAT
>CALWWO010000131.1 GCA_944385265.1 uncultured Oscillospiraceae bacterium | reverse complement strand
GATATGCAGTCTGCCGGCGGTATCGAGAAATACCATATCGTTGCCGTGGCGCTTTGCATGTTCTATGGACGCCTTCGCTATTTCAACAGGATCCGTCTGCCCCATTTCAAAGACCGGCAGGTCGAGCTGCGCACCAACGGTCTGGAGCTGCTTGATAGCTGCCGGACGGTAAATATCGCACGCTACAAGCAGAGGACGCTTGCCGTTTTGCTTCCGCATGAGCCCGGCGAGCTTTGCACCGTTAGTTGTTTTGCCCGCGCCCTGAAGACCGACGAGCATAACGACGCTGGGAGATTTTGAGGATATGTTTATTTTAGCGTTTTCACCGCCCATTAAAGCGGTAAGCTCCTCGTTTACAATTTTTATTACCATCTGCGCGGGGGTAAGACTTTCAAGGACGTCTTGACCGACAGCACGTTCGCTCACGGTCTTGATAAAATCGCGGACGACTTTATAGCTTACGTCGGCTTCAAGAAGGGCCATACGTACCTCGCGCATAGCCTCTTTTATATCGCTCTCGGTAAGCCGACCTTTTCCCCTCAGTTTTTTAAAAGCAGCGGAAAGTTTTTCGGACAAACCTTCAAATGCCATAATACCTAACCTTTCAAACGCCTTAGTTTTACTATCATGTTTTCTGCAATGCCGCGCACATCCTCGTCTTCAGATAAGCTCAAAATAGCGCCGGCGTCGTTTTCAAGCTCGTCTATGAGCTTGTTCATATTGCCAAAGCGTTTTACAACGCCGGTTTTTTCCTCAAGCTCGCGAAGCGTATGCTCGGCGCGGACGATTATATCTCGGACGCCCTGCCTTGATATGCCTCGCTGCTCGGCAATTTCGGAAAGGGAGAGGTCTTCATTATAATATAAATCAAAATAATCACGCTGTTTATCGGTCAAAAGCTCGCCGAAGAAGTCGAACAGCAGCGTCATTTCAAACATTTTATCATCCATAAGGACCTCCACACTGTAAAGTGTTTTAACTTTACACCGACGTATTGTACTTCATATTTTATCCTTTGTCAATAGCGCTATGCGAATATTTACCGAATTTGCTGGAAAAAATGTAAAATACTAACCCAAAGAGGAGGCATTTTGAAATAATGTCGGCAAAGTATTCGGGAATTTTTATAGATATCTCCGATCTGGAAAAATTTGCAGCCGGAATAGGAGATAAAATAAAGGCGGACGGTATGGTAAGCGGTCGCGCGTTATCTGCCGAGGTGATCGAAACTCTTGGAAAAGTAAAGCGCGAGCTTGTAAAAATATCAAAGGAGAAATATCCGGAGGGCGAGACGCCAAAGGCGGCGGAGTGGCTGCTGGACAACTGGTATATAGCCGAGCGTGAGGGAAAGGAAGCGGCGGCTGATATAAAAAGGGTCGGAAAGCTCCGCGCCGCAGGGGATAAGAGCATTATCGCGGCGCTTGCGGCAGAGCTTGTAAGGTCCGGAAACGGCAAAGTCGACGATAAGCGCATAAGCGTATTTTTAAACGGATGCCAAACGGAAACGACTTTAAGCGAACGCGAGCTTGCGATATTCATAACTGTCATTAAAATCGAGCTTATTGATTTACTTGAATATGCCGCCGTAAATATAAACGAGATCTTCGCGGAGGAGGTAATGGAGAATGTTTTTACTTCTCTGCGCTTCCTCAGCGGCTTTGATATGGGCTCCGTGCTGGAAAATGTAAACAGGGTAGAGCGCGAGCTGAGGCTTGACCCAGCCGGAATATATCTTAAAATGGATGAGGATACGCGGCGCGAGTACAGAAACGAGATATCAAGGCTTGCAAAGCGAAAGGGCTGCTCGGAATACAAAGCGGCTATGTATATAAGAAGGCTCGCCGAGAGCGATGGGAAACATATAGGATACTATATCTTCAAAAAACCGTTCGGGCATGAAAAAAAGAAGAACGACGGAGGTCTTTACATTGCGTCGATAGTCATAATAAGTCTATTTTTTTCCATATTGATAGGCTTTCTTCTTGAAAACTCCATCGTATCGTTTCTGCTTTTGTTCCCGATATCTGAAATAATCAAAAATATAATAGATTTTATAATAATAAAAACAGTGCGCCCAAGGCGTACGCCAAAGCTGAAGCTTTCAAAAGGGGTGCCATCTGAGGGGCGCACGGTTTGCGTTATATCGGCGCTTTTGAGCTCGGAAGAGAGCGCGGAAAACTATGGCAGCGTTCTTGAGGAGTATTATCTCGCCAATAAAAGCGCCGGCTCAAACCTGAAATTCGGCATACTGGGCGATCTACCGGAATCAAAGTCGGAAAAATGTGAGTCGGACGACGCGATAATAGATAAAATGAAGGCAAAAATAGAGGGGCTGAACGAAAAATACGGCAGCCGGTTCTATTTCTTTTGCCGCGGGCGAGTATACAATAAATCCTGCTCATGTTATATGGGGTGGGAGCGCAAGCGTGGAGCTATCCTGGAGCTTGTGCGGATGCTTAAGGATAAGGATACGGGAATAAATGTCATAAGCGGAGATGAGAACGAGCTTCGCGCGATAAAATATGTAATAACGCTTGACAGCGATACAACGCTAAATCCCGATACGGCGACAGAGCTTATAGGCGCTATGCTGCACCCGCTGAACCGCGCCGTAATAGACAAAAAACGACGCGTAGTGTCGGACGGCTGCGGAATAATCCAGCCGCGTATATCGGTAGGGCTTGAGAGTTCAAACCGTTCAGATTTCACCAGGATCTTCGCAGGGCGCGGAGGTACGGATCCGTACGGAGGCGTAGTATCCGATGTATATCAGGATTTATTTGGACGCGGAAGCTTCAACGGAAAAGGGATAATCGATGTTGACGCTTACTTTTATTGTTTAGAGGACAGATTCCCCGAAAACACCGTGCTGTCGCATGACCTGCTGGAAGGGGCTTATTTAGGTTGCCTGTATATGGGCGAGTGCGAGCTGACGGACGGCTATCCATATAAGGTGACGTCCTATTATGCGCGTATGCACAGGTGGATACGCGGGGACTGGCAGACGTCGCCATGGCTGCACCGGAAGGTGAAAAATGCCTACGGCGAGAAAATAGAAAATCCCTTAAATGATATAGATAAATGGAAAATAACTGATAACCTGCGCCGGAGCTTAGTACCGGTATTTACATTCCTGTCGCTCATAATAGGCATGCTGACATCCGGCAGAGATTTTCTATGGGCAGGGCTTATAGCGGTGCTGTCTGCTGTAAGTATGCTGCTGATATCCTCGGCAGAGCTCGCCTTCCGCCGTGACGGAGAACTAAAGCTGCGCTATCATTCGACGGTAATATCCGGATTCGCCGGCTGCTTTATGCAGACAATGATCAGATTGATATTTTTACCGTATGAGGCGTGGGTAAGCGCATCGGCGATAGTGACGGCGCTTTACAGGATGTATATTTCCCACAAAAACATGCTAAGCTGGGTCACTGCGGCGGACGCCGAGCGAAAAAACACCGGTCGGCGCAGTAGCGAGTATGTAAAGATGTGGTCCTGTATAGTGGTAGGCATAATAATTTTAATGGTATCGCCGTATCCGGCAGCTTGTGCCGTCGGAATAGTATGGCTGCTTGCACCGCTGTATGCGGCGGTACTCAGTAAAGAGATAAAAAACGATATACGCCTCTCGCCGTCAGAACGCAATTATGTGCTTGCGGCTGCCGCCGATATATGGAGATACTTCGATGATTTTATAACGGCTTCGGAAAATTATCTTCCGCCCGATAACTGGCAGGAGCAGCCGGCAGCCGGTGTCGCGCACAGAACGTCGCCGACAAACATAGGGCTTGCTATACTCTCTGCCGTTTCTGCTTATGATATGGGAATAGCCGACAGGCAAAAAGCGCTCGGTGTAATAGAAAACATGCTGGCGACCGTAAAGCGCATGGAAAAATGGAATGGGCATCTTTATAACTGGTATGACACAAAAACGCTTCAGCCTCTGCGCCCTAAGTGCGTTTCAACTGTGGACAGCGGCAATCTTGCGGCTGCGCTTATAGTAGCGCGCGAAGCCATGTATGAGATGGAAGCTCCGGAGCTTGCAAAAGAGATAGGCATAATACTTGACGATATGAGCTTTACCCCTTTATATGACGAAAAAAGGAAGCTGTTTTATATCGGATGGGATATGGAAAGCAATAAGCCGACTGAGGGGTGGTATGACTTGATGGAGAGCGAGGCGCGGCAGACGAGCTATATCGCAATAGCGCGCGGCGACGTCCCGCGCCGCCATTGGAGACAGCTCAGCCGTGTACTCGTGTCACAGGATAATTACAGCGGCATGGCGTCGTGGACTGGCACGATGTTTGAGTATTTGATGCCGAATCTGATACTGCCGTGCTATAAAAATTCGATGATATACGAAAGTTCAAAATTCTGCCTGTATGTTCAGAAAAAGGCGGCGTCTCCAATACCGTGGGGAATGTCGGAGAGTGCGTTTTATGCGTTCGACCGCTCTCTCAGCTACCGCTATAAGGCACATGGAGTGCAAAAGCTCGCTTTGAAGCGCGGCATGGAAAAAGATACTGTAATATCGCCGTATTCGACGTTTTTGGCTATGATGATAGAGCCGCACGGCGCGATAAAAAACCTGCGCCGGCTTGATAGCATGGGAATGAGAGGGAGATACGGTTTTTACGAGGCTGCGGACTTTACGCCGTCCAGGACCGAGGGGCGGAAATTCCGTCAGGTAAAGACCTTTATGGTGCACCATCTCGGCATGAGCATCATAGCCGCAGACAATACAGT
>CALWWO010000130.1 GCA_944385265.1 uncultured Oscillospiraceae bacterium | reverse complement strand
GGAGCAGCTTTGTGGATTTGCCGAAAAAATTCGCAGCAAGCTTTTATCGGGAGATGTCTCCAATCACGAAATCCCCGGTAATCGCCCATATAAAAAACGCGGCGGCAAAAGCGCGCCTCCCATGCCGAACGGCAAATGCGTCAAATGCGGTCTCTGTGCCAGAAAATGTCCGGTCCAGGCTATCAATAAAAATGATCCGCAAAGCGTCGATGGCGAGAAATGTATTTCCTGTATGCGCTGTATAGTCGTATGTCCAAGATCGGCACGCGAAATAAGCGCCGAGAGACTTGCCGCTGTCGGCAACGCGCTTAAAGACGTATGTTCCGTACGCAAGGAAAACGCGTTTTATATTTAGCTTCATCTGATAAAGCCATCGCTGATCCCGCTCGCATATGCACAATATGAATGTCAAGGTCAATAACAAGCGCGCTGATCATGCTCATATAAACAGAAAAAGTAGTTAAAACACAAAAGGAACAGCATCTTATGTGTACAATATTTCAAAAATCCGTCTTGTCAGCTCAGGAAGCGACAGATGCCGGAATAAAAGAATTCGCCGTATTGACGACGGATATGATACCGTTTTCAAGAGATGTACGTAACATCTGTGAAAGCAACGGCTGTCATCTCTTCGGGAGCAGATGGACCTGCCCTCCGGCTTGGGGATCGTATGACGACGGTGTAAATGAATGCCTGTCATATGATAATATCCTTGTCTTCAGCGCATGCTATGAAATTGAGGACAGTTTTGATATTGAAGGTATGCAAGCTGCAATGCGACGCTTTAAAATTACATGCGATCATGTGCACGATATTATAAAATCAAAGGCTTTGAAACGCTTTCTTATACTATCTGCCGGCGGTTGTTCCCGCTGTGAGCAATGTACTTATCCTAACGAGCCGTGCCGTTTTCCTGACAATCTATATCCTTCCATCGAAGGCTTCGGGATTTTAGTTTCCAAGCTTGCTGAAAAAGCAGGGATAACTTATATGAACGGTCCGAATACCATCACATATTTCGGCGGAATATTGTATTAAATTTCGCTAAAAATGGATTTGACTCCTAGTACTAACAAAACATATTATTAAAAAATCCCTCCGGACATCGTTTATTGCAGGTCGGAGGGATTTCTCGATTTTACAACTGCACCACAGATGTCGCTATAGTATCTTTAAAAGCGCTGTCGTGCTCCACAAAAATCATAGTCGGTGAAAACGTCTTTATAAGCCGCTCAATCTGCATACGCGAATAAATATCAATAAAGTTAAGAGGCTCATCCCATACATATAAATGCGCCCGCTCGCAAAGGCTTCTTGCAATCAGCACTTTCTTCTTTTGCCCGCCTGAAAAGTCAGCCATATCTTTTTCAAACTGCACACGTTGAAAATCCATTTTCCTTAAAATCGCTTTAAACAAGCTTTCATCTACATGATATTTTTCTGCATATTCCGACAAGCTGCCGCGCAAATCCGAAGTGTCCTGTGGCACGTAAGATATCACAAGTCCCGATCCCATGTTCACGCTGCCTCTATATTCGATCGATTCGCCGACCAAAAGCTTCAGTAAGCTGCTTTTCCCGCTGCCGTTTTTGCCCTCCAGAGCAATTCGGTCGCCGCGATGCAACACGAATGAAACAGATTTGCAGACGTTTTTCCCGCCATAGAAGACCATAACATCTGAAAATGACGCAAGCACATCAGCGTGATATACCATCGGAGCCAGCTTCAGATTTTCGGCAGTCTCAACATTTTTCAGAAGTCCCGCCTTTTGTTCGATCGCTCGCTGCCGTCTTGCTTCAATAGACTTCGAACGTTTCATCATTTTAGCAGATTTATGCCCTACATATCCCCTGTCGATCTGTCCATCGCCATATTTAGAAGATTCGACCTTATTCGACCAACCGGTTGCCCTTGCCGCCGCTTGCCGAAGATGATCGATATCTTTCTGCAGCCGTTCGTTTTCTACCATTTCAAATCTTTGCTGCCGTTCAAAATTCACAAGCCACGATGAAAAATTTCCGTTTTGAATTTCTATATTCGTTTTGTTCAGCGATAAAATATGATCTACACATCCATCTAAAAAGCGGCGATCATGGGACACCAATATAAAACCTTTTTTCTTTTTGAGATATTCTGACACCATTTCACGCGCTTTAATATCCAGATGATTTGTAGGCTCGTCAATAAGCGTAAAATGTCCGTAATTGAGAAAAAGGGCTGCAAGCAGGACCTTTGTCTGTTCTCCATTAGAGAGCGTATAAAAAGGTCTCTCCAGTACATTAGCATCGACCTCCAGAAGTGACAATTCCCTAAGCAATTCCCATTCTTCGGCATTCCGGCACACTTCCTGCAAGACTTTTTCTGTAAACAGGCTTTTATCTTTAACATGGTACGGAAAGTAATCAAACTGTACCGAGCTTACAATTTTTCCACTGTATTCATATTTCCCAAGCAAAAGCTCCAAAAGCGTGGTCTTGCCCCTGCCGTTTCTTCCTATAAAGCCAAGTTTCCAATCAGTGTCTATCTGAAAGCTTACATTTTCAAATATATTATCATAGCTTCCCGGATAGGAAAAAGTAAGATTTTCTATTTTAATTATTGACATTGTCTCTATCCTCCAAAAATAAATAAGAGCCGCCAGAAAGTTAATTCCTGCGGCTCGCCATAGCAAGTTCATGCCGTTTTATAAAACGGCGCAATCACTATAAACAGGCAAAAAATATATAACTTCCTTGCAAAGGACACAATACCCCCATAAAAGGCGCTATTGTGCATTTTTATTTATTTGCAAAGAAAGTTACGCATCTTTCCACCCTTTTCTTTTTGGACTTATATCAACATACCACAAATCGATTTAGCTGTCAAGCGCTGCGCTATACTCTGCTGCTTTCTCCTCAATTTCCTTGACGAAATCATCTTTCCCGTCGCAATAGCCGTCAATATCATACGGATACTTTTTGGCAAGTTCCCTTTTGAGCTTTGCGTACGCTTCCCGTACATCGCTGTGAGTACGCAGATAATCACGGAAGGCAAGGTGGCGTTTTATATTATATATATCGGTTTGGGCAAAAACATGTATTTGGTGCGTTCGTTTTTCTCCGCCCTTGCGCAGATATCGCCGCCCAGGAATACCAAACTCGCCCATATACTCATAACCGATTTTCTCAAATTCCGATTTAACCCTGTCTACTTTGCCTAAATCTTTGACAACCGGCATGATATCGATAATCGGCTTTGCAGCAAGCCCTTTGACCGACGTACTGCCTATATGATGAACTGCTACGCAGTTTTCGCCCAGTATTACTTTGATTCTTTCAGCCTCCTCCTTAAACATTGATATCCACACTGGATCATATTCTGTTACAATTATGTGCTGCGGCATAAAATCCGCCTCCCCTTGCGTTTTTTATTTTTACACTACAGTCAAAGTAATTTGGGCTTACTGCTCCTATTTAAGATAATCATCGTTTAACCGAGAATACATTTTCATATCCAATATAATACCGTTTTTGACTGCGTTGCTGCGAAGTATACCCTCGCATTCAAAGCCGGCTTTTTCAAGTACACGCTGAGAAGCTATATTGTGCATAAATGGTTCTGCATAAATACGTATAATATCGGTACTTGAAAACACATACTCGCAAAGCTGTTTTACAGCTTCCGTCATGATTCCCTTCCCCCAATACTCTTCCGCTATGTAATAGCCAAGCTCTGCTGTCCTGTAATGGATATTTCCCTGCCGGGACGCCGATATACTTCCTATAACTCTATCGTCAGCCGTAACGGCAAAAGAAAACGTATCATTTGTATCGTCTGAGAGCATTGCGGAAATAAATTCTTTGCCGTCTTCCTCCGTATATGGAAACGGCAATCCGTCTCGAAGATTGTCCTGTATTTTTTTATTTGAAATAGCAGCAGCTAAAGCTTTTGCATCTGTAGATTCCCATTTTCTTATTTTAACAATCATTATAAAACCTCGCTATATTTATTTTTCGGTCGCTGTGTAAATTAGGAGGAGAATAACACAACTTCTAAACTCGCATAATAAAAAGCAGCGCTCTTTAAAAGTAAGCTTTTTAAAGAGCGCTAGCAGTAATATTTGTCCTGATAAGTTCAAACTTTTCAACAAACGATCTGTACGTAATTTTCTCTCAATACAGCTTCGCGCCTGCCGGAATATGGTCATCCACCATCAGAAGATGGAGCTTTTCTTCGCCTTCCTCGTGATGTATCGCGCTTATCAGCATACCGCAGGAGTCAATACCCATCATCGGTCTTGGCGGCAGGTTTACGATTGCGATGCAGGTCTTTCCTACAAGCTCTTCCGGCTGATAATAGGCGCGAATACCGCTTAAAATCGTGCGTCCCGTGCTTGTGCCATCGTCCAGCGTAAACTTTAAGAGCTTCTTGGATTTCGGCACAGCTTCGCAGGCAAGCACTTTGACCGCTCTGAAATCGGATTTGCTGAAAGTCTCAAAATCCACGAAATCCTTGAATAAAGGCTCGATTTCTACTTTGGAAAAATCTATCTTTTCCGGCTCGGCTTTCGGCGCTTCAACCGTCTGAGAGCTTACACCATTTTCGTCCTTTGCACTATTCAAGGGTTTCATTGTGGGGATTAGAAAACCTGGCTTGATTTCCCTCAAATTCGCAGGAATCATAACCCCTCGCACGTGTACAAAACTACTTAAAGCCTCACACGGAAACATCCTGTGATTAAAGCCAGTCTTCCGTATAGTCCGAGTTGCAAGAACACAATTCCACATCACTCTGCTCAATTCTTCGCGCTATTGGAGACTAAATTGGTGAGTGTGGAGACTTGGCATCATTGTTGGGGAAAAGGTCAGAACTCAAGGCTTTCATTTAAGCCTAAATATTATAGCAGACAAAGCCTCATTTTTCAATAGGTTTGAGCAATTTAGCGCGGTAAAGTTACTTTTTCCATCTGAAGAACTGTCTATGTGCTGTTCTCACATCATCGTCATTATCTGAAGTGATGTAGATATGGGCACCTTGAAAGGCTTTCTTCACGTCTCTACATACTCCCTCTGCGCTATCTTTGAATGAGACTGTATCAAATAATAGTCCTCGAACCTTGCACAGGTGCTGGGTAACAAGGACGGCCTCTTCCTCTGTTTTTGTACCATTTCCAATTACCGTGACTGCCAACTTCAACTCCGGTATGTAAGCATCCAGTGTGATCCCGATGTTCTCTTCGTCGTTTAGCCTCACCTTAAAACCAAGCCGACCACAGTAGAGCATGATAAGGAGTTGGGGCAGCACACGAGCAAACTCTTCTTCGCAGACGGGGCACCTCTCTCCTTCTATGGTTCTCTTGGCAATCTTCTCTTTCCATGTGTGCCCGTATTTGCATCGCCACCATACCGGTCTCAAAGAGTTCCTTGTGATCTTTGTTGGCTCAACATCAGTGTTCAATTCATACGGCCACTC
>CALWWO010000129.1 GCA_944385265.1 uncultured Oscillospiraceae bacterium | reverse complement strand
GAGCCATAAGGTAGTCTATGACCTCTTCCGCGACGTCGCAGATAGAGCCCATTGCGATGATGACGCGTTCCGCCTCGGGATCACCGTAGTAGTTGAAAAGCTGGTAATTGGTGCCGAGCTTTGCGTTTACCTTGCCCATGTATTCTTCGACTATGCCGGGAACGGCTTCATAGTACTTGTTGCATGCCTCACGGTGCTGGAAGAAGATGTCGCCGTTTTCGTGCGAGCCGCGCATTACCGGGCGCTCGGGGTTAAGCGCTCTTTTGCGGAATTCGGCAACAGCGTCCATATCGCACATCTCAGCAAGATCGTCGTAGTCCCAGATCTCGATCTTCTGGATCTCGTGAGAAGTACGGAAACCGTCGAAGAAGTTTATGAACGGGACGCGGCTTTTGATAGCGGCAAGGTGCGCAACGGCGCCGAGATCCATGACCTCCTGGGTGTTCGTCTCGGCAAGCATGGCAAAACCTGTCTGACGGCAAGCGTAAACGTCCGAATGGTCGCCGAAGATGTTAAGAGCATGGCTCGCGACAGTTCTGGCGGAGACGTGGAAAACGCCCGGAAGAAGCTCGCCGGCGATCTTGTACATATTCGGGATCATCAGAAGAAGCCCCTGCGACGCGGTGTAAGTAGTCGTAAGAGCGCCTGCTGCAAGAGAGCCGTGAACAGTACCGGCGGCGCCGGCCTCAGACTGCATCTCAACGACCTTTACGGTAGTGCCAAAGATGTTTTTTCTGCCTTGGGCCGCCCACTGATCAACATAGTCGGCCATCGGGCTGGACGGGGTAATGGGGTAAATACCGGCGACTTCTGTAAACGCGTATGAAACGTGGGCCGCGGCATTATTGCCGTCCATGGTTTTGAGTTTTCTAGCCATATCTTTTCTCCTTATAGTAATAGTGTAAACTAGTGATAACGAAATACCGATACCAGTAAACTATTTTAGCACAAGGATTTTAATCTGTAAACAAATTTTAAGCGTTAAAAATGCATTTTACTGTGGAAAAACGGGATAATTTTTCAAGTGATGAAAATACGGTGCAGGAAACGTTCGTCTTGCCGCCGTAGTTGCGTCACCTTGCGTACTGAGGGTGTTCATGTTATATTTTTAGTGCCACGGATGGTGTAGATAAAAACTTAAAACGACGGGGGTGCGGTACTTATGAGCGTGACCGATATACTGGCGCATCTGGGATTTGCGTTCAAAGCCTGCGACAGTGCCGTTATGCAGTTAAAACGCGCGGAGGACGGCGAGCCTTACAAGGTATGGAAGGTAAAAACCGGCGAAAAAACATATATTTTGAAAAAATCCAAAGAATATGAAGCCGAGGTTTATAAAACGATACTTAAAGGAGTTACAAAGTATGTCCCTGCCGTTTTCGGAATAGGCGATTTTGACGGCGATACCTACATACTCATGGAATATGTAGAGGGAAATGACTTGCGCCGGTGTACGCGCAAAGCTCTTACGGCGGCGCTTGACGCGCTCACATCGCTGCAAAACGCTTTTTGGGACGATAAAACGCATATAAACGACGGATACACATTTGATATGAGCGTGACAGGTCGGGAAAACCGCCGCAAATACCTATTAGACAGCGGGCTTGAGACCGCATACGACAAATTTTTGGATATATATGCCAAGACGCCGAGAACGCTATGTCATGACGATCTTCTTCCGTTCAATGTAATCGTCGACGGAAAAAGCGCGGTTATTATAGATTGGGAGTATGGCGGCATACTGCCATACCCTGTCTCATTTGCGCGCCTTATCGCCCACGGCGAGGAGATTCCGAACGCATTTTTCTATATGACGAGCTCGGACAAGGAATTTGCGATCGAATATTACTACGATAAACTGCTCAAAGGAAAGAGGATATCCTATGAAGCGTGGACGGACACACTCGACTATTTCCTGTTTTATGAGTATTGCGAGTGGGTTATGGTCGGCAATAAATACGGCGCGACAGACGGTGAAAATTTCAGAAAATATCTTCCGCTCGCCAAAAAACAGGCAAAAAAGCTCCTAGAGAAAAGTTAAGGGCAGAAATCTGCGGAACGATCAAAAAATATTCGTGTTTCTTTATATATTATAAAAAGACCTCCCCATGAAGGGGAGGTCTTTCCCTTTTTGCCCGGCTGTAATTAACGATCGAAACTAGGATTTATCGCATAAATATTTTTCTGATCAAGTTTCTCTTGTGTGCGGCGCAGCGCTTCACCGAAACGTACAGATGGAAACAAGAGAGACTGCTACCGGAGATTGCCAAAACCACCTGAAATTACCGCTGCATTCTCCGGCGCGATCGGCTAAAACCGCCAGTAAATATCTATTTCCCCGGATTTTATCGCGACTTTTTCACAAAAGAGCGCCGCAACACGTCGTTTGTCATCAAAAGAGAGCGCCTCCCACATTTGCGGTCGGAGTTCGATATCGAGAAATTCAGAAGGGTGCTCTTTTTGCAGACGATCGAGCTGCATTTGCAGATCGTTTTTTTTCGCATCCAGTTCTTCAAGGCGGCGGCTTATGTATTTCAGCATTGCTTCTCCACCGGCTGATATCTTATCGACGAGCGAGTTTATTTCGCGGTCTATACCAAGCATCTCTGCTGTTAAAACGTTTTCCTCAGGATCGGCTATATGACTGTTCCCACGTGACAGTATAGGGAACTCGCAAAGTCGGCGTTTAAGCTCCGCCGCTACGATCTCCTCGTATATACCGGCATGAAGTGTGCCAGGACCGGGACATCCGCCTGCGTTCGCGCGATGCGAACATACGAGGTACCGCTCCGGTCTATCGGCAAAGTGCTTTTCGACGAGAGCATAACCGCATACGCCGCACTTTATAAGACCGGCAAGCCAGGTGTTTTTGGCTTTCTGCGCGGGAGCGACCTGTTTTGCAGCGTCGCATTTTGCCCTGCATTTAAGCCACAGCTCTGCCGGCACTATTCCTTCGTGCGGGGCGAGAACGGCAAATTTTTCACCGCCTGCGCCTGAGTACATATAGCATCCGTTAGCGCCGATAAAATCGGAGGGCAAATTTACGACGTTCACACCGTGCTGTGCGAAATACGAATAGACGCGGATATCGGCGCGCACATAAACGGGATTTTTCAAAATGTCTGCAACGCGTGTTCTGACCCATGCCTTGCCGCGCTTTAACATGCCGTTTTCGTTGAGAAAACGCGCGATATCGCCGTAGGAACAGTAGGGACGGCTGTACATGGAGAAAATCGTCCGGATTTGTAAGACCTCATCATCGATCGGAGTGTACTTTGACGTCGAAACTCCGTCAAGGCTTATCGGAGTTAGTGAAAAGCCAAACGGCATTTTGCCGCCCATGTAGAAACCCTTACGACTGCGCGAGTAATACGCGTCGGCAACGCGCTTTTGTATAGTTTCTCTTTCAAGCTGTGCAAAAACTATACATATGTTCAGCATTGCTCTGCCCATCGGAGAAGAGGTATCGAATTTTTCCGTTGTGGAAATAAATTCCACGCCGCGCTTCTCAAAGCGCTCCATCATTGAGGAAAAGTCGAGGATAGAGCGGCTTATCCTGTCAAGCTTGTATACTATGACGCGCGATATTGTTCCGTTTTCAACGTCTTCCATCATCTCTGTAAAGGCGGGACGGTCGGTATTTTTTCCGCTAAAACCCCTGTCGATATATTCTCTGCAATTTTCCGTATGCTCCGTCTCACGTCGGCAGAAATCTATTTGACTTTCGATAGATATACTGTCAGGACGGTCTATCGACTGTCTTGCGTATATAGCTGTGCAGCCTGCGGCTGCACGCGGCGATAAATCTCCGATGTACATTGATGTAGCGCTATACTCTGGTATGCCGTCCGCCGCGATGTCAGTCCGCTTATCCACTTACAGTATATGCGGCAAATATCTCATACAGCTCGCGTTGCGCTGCGTCATGGAGCCGCTCAATTTCCGCCTCAGTCTTTTTTGGCGGATGTGTTCTGATTTGAACAACGGCGTTTTGAATAAAACTCACCTCCAATATAAAACGTGCAAAAAGGGTCACATACAAAAATATGCGACCCCTTAAAATGTTATGTGTATGCTATGGTAGATGCGGAGGCTTAACATGCCGCGCAGGATTATATATCGATCACACAGTGTTGGCGGATAAAAGACAGAGACTGTTCGACGGAGGAATACGTCTGATCTAAGGTTGGGAATTCATTTATCCGCGCAAAATCGGACAGTCTTACCTTAAATGTCTGCGGCGTCTCAAGCCCGGCGGCGATGGTACCGAGTCGCATACCAAGTATATCGAAAATATCCTCGTAGTGAACGCCGCCCTGTCCAATAGGAGTGTGGATGATGCAGCCGTCTTTTATCGCGGCGTCTTTGATGTGAAGCGTGTCGAGATATTTCAAATTTCCGGACAGATCGCGCGTAAATGAGACGTCTCCGTACGCAAAGCGATATATATTGCCCGGATCATAATTATACCGCACGCTCGGCTCGTTTATATCTTCGAACACGCGGAAGCTCTCCGCGGCGAGACCGATGATATCGCTGTATGACTCCAAGTTTATTTGCAGGGAGTAGGGCTTTGCGGCGGCGAGGGCAATGCTCAGATTTGAGCGGAACTCAGCATACCGCTCTTTCGGACCGCACCGTGTATTTAAATATTTTGCGCCGATTTTTCCTGCAAACTCTAGCTTTTTCAGGAAGCGTGCAAAAGAAGCGGGTTCAGTCAAATCGCAGTGACCGGAAACGGCGATACATATGAGACCGCGTTTATCCAATTCGTTTTTCACGTCAGCTACATATTCATTGCAGACTTTTTCGGCAACGATCTGCTCGCTGACTCCGTCAATAGCGGAAAGCTCAACATATTTGAATCCAAAGTCAACAGCGACGTCCAGCGCTGTGCATAAATCGCCTGGGACAGTGTTTGTACATAGCCAAAACGGAGTTAGATGCAGCATGTTTAAGTTCCTCCTTTGTTTTTCATACATTTAAATAATACTTACACGGCAGTGATATAGTGTGCATTATAAAAGCCTCTATATTGCAAACAGGGTTATCGTATATGCCGCGCAATTATATATGAGATCTGACGCTATGAGACAGAACTTTTCGTGCTGATAGATAGGGGATATTTGCACTGAAAAATGGCATATGGGTGAAACTGCTTAAAAAGGCTCGCATACGTTTGTATACGAGCCCTTACCGTCATTAAGATATGTATGTTTATTTACTATTTACTAAGGATATATGCGCGATAAATCATTTCCACCGCGTCATCAATAGAGAAATAGCTTGTGTTAAGAGCCATATGGAAGTTGTTCATATCGCCCCATTTTCTGTCAGTATAGAAATTGTAGTAATTTGCTCTCAGTTTTTCCGTACGGCGCAGCATTTTTGAAGCCGTGTTTTCAGGAATGCTGTAACGGCGCATGGTTTCTTTAATTCTGTCATCAAGATCGGCATATATAAATACATTGAGTACGTTCGGGTTGTTCTTTAAAACATAATCGGCACACCGTCCTATTATAACGCACGGTCCCTTTGCAGCTGCTTCACGTATAAATTCAAACTGCGAAAGAACGATTTGTAAGGACGGAGACACAGTGGCGTTTCCAGCAACGGAATTTTCATAGGAATAAGCGGACAGAGAATACAGAAAACTGTTGGAATGTTTTTCTTCGAATTCCTTTACATATTCCTCGCTAAATCCATGCTCTTCCGCTGCATGTTCCATAATTGCTTTATCATAGTAAGGAATTTCAAGCTTATCAGAGAGCTTTTTGCCTATTTCGCTCCCGCCGCTGCAAAACTGTCTTCCTATAGTTATAATAGTATTCTTTTTCATAAAAGCACGCTCCTTTCCGCAAATAACGCCGAGCTCCTGACAGAGTAATAAAAATGTAATATCTTACTTGTAAATATTATACACCGCCAACAACTGTACGTCAAGGGAATAACGAAACAAAAATTGTGCAAATAGCACAATTAAGAAGGCTCTCAAAACATCTGAATATTGCAGAATATATGTTAAGCCGTCGTAAGCTGCTTCGACAAAAAATGCGTAGGTAAGCTGATATAATTTGGCGGAAAGACGGGTAAAACGGCAGCATACAGAAAGGACAGGCTGTTACACGGGAAAGACTGTGACACTTTGAAAGCGGAAGGAGAAGACATGACAAAATTCAGATTGATCGTATTTGCGGCGGTATTTTTATTTGCGGCGGGCTGCGGAGGAACGACAAACTCCGATACGAGCTCTGATATGAGCTTTAATGATAATGCATCGGAGCAGTTTATCGAAGCGAACGCCGAGAGCGATTTAGAAAACGATAAACCGGTAACGGCAGAAGAGCTGGCAGCCCAAGCGTCAGAGGTATGCGCCGGCAGAGCGTTTGCGGGTTGCATAGTTGGGATAATGCGCGGCGGCGCGTCGGAGGAATACGTAAACAAAGTGACGGCAGAGTTTGAAAAACATATGAGTTTGCTCGGTTATACGGTCACGACCGGAGGAGAAGATCCGGCGGGCGATATCACGATTCTTTACGCAGAGGGTGATGAGGAGGATGCCATCGCGTTTCTAACAAGAGAAGACATAGTACTTATAATCTGCTGCGACATGGAGAGTACGGAACAGCTGCTGTATTCCGATAATGAGTATAGGTATATAGGCGAGGCTATAGCCGCAGTCGGTATGAACGAAGAAGAATGCCAAAAGATAGAACATAGATGAAAAGTGGATGGAGCGCCTATTTCAAGCCGATTTTACTTCAAACTGACCGTTTCTTGCCTTTGTGAGTTGCGATGGAAATAGTCTGTGCTGCCATGCTACAGCCTTTGCTATTTATATATTGCAATTTTTGATATTGCAATTTTTGCCATTTTATGATATCGTTCTTTACTACTAATTGGGAAATCCTAAAATTGGGCGTGTGAAGGAGGTATCACAAAATGAAAACACAAATTTGGAGATCTGAGCGAGAACGGTTTAAAAAATACATGTATGCAAACAGATGGCATATATTGCTTTACAGTTCGCTTTTTGTTTCGGTTTATGGAGCGTGGTTATTTAATACCAATCCGCACATCGATACTGAGCCTGTAATAAACTCTCCGTACTCAATTTATTTCAATTGGCTGCAGATAGGACGTTACGGACTGGTAATAACAGAATATATATTTGGACTGCGGTGGTTTAATCCGTTTATTTCTACTACTTTTGGGTATGCACTTTTTATCATTGCTGGTCTGTTGTTCGGATATTTGCTCTGGCGGTCAATGCAGAAACAGATTCATTTGACGGCGGCTTTTGGCTTGCTTTGCTTTGTGAGCCCGATTATGGCAGAGCAACTATACTTTGATTTGCAAATATTTCAAATTGCATGGGCGTATTGTCTGTGTGCTATAGGAGCAGGTCTTTCGTACTATGGAATATTGCATGGTTCAAAATGGGCAAAAATTGCTGCAATTATATGCATGGTTTGGGAGTTTAGCAGTTATCAGATATTTGTTGCTTTGCATATTGCTATAGTCATTGCATGCTTTGTTGGATTGTACAACCGAAATTCGACCGAAATTATTAAAAATAATTTCTATTCTTGCGGGGGGGGGGTATATACGTAAAAATTATTATATGGCATGTTGCATTATTTGCTGTAGCTATGTTAATTAACACTGTTATAACACAACTTTTCTTTTCGGGTAGCGGATATCTGAATGATCAGGTTTTATGGGGAAACGTTCCGATTAAACAAATTGTTAGTAATATTATAATTCATGGCGTTCAAGCTCTGTTTGGGATAGGGATATTTTATACGCCGTTTTTTTGTATTTTATCTACCCTAACAATCTTATTTTTAGTTCTGGATGCTGTTAAGAAAAACGGAAAAGGTGCATTGCGCTGGCTTTATGTTGCTGCAGGTGTTGGACTTCAATTTTGTCCATTTTTCTTGACGGTGTATATGGGCACTGCACCTACATATAGATCTCAATTGGCATATCCATTTGTTATTGCATGCGATGCATTGATATTACTTGGATTAAGTTCAAAAAAAAGGCTAATGGGCTATGTCAGCATTTTACTTATAGTAGCTGTTTTTTGGAATCAAGCGAATGTAACGACGAGATTAATTTACACTGACGAAATTCGAACGCAAGAAGATATGCGAATAGCAAGTGCTGTCGAACAAAAAATCAGTGAAGTGGCTCCAAATCAAGATAAGATAGCCATTGTTGGCGTATATTCTAATCATTTGAATGGTGCGTGTATTCGCGGTGATTTAATAGGAATGTCGATGCTTAATCACGGAAGCGAGTTTGAACCTCATTATGCACATAGTTCAGAGAGAGCTTGTGTATTATTGCAAACTGCAGGTTTTTCGTTTAAAAGTATAGCGTTCGAACAAATGATAGAAGCACGTCAAAAAGCATTGTGCATGCCTGCGTGGCCGGCGCCGGGAAGCGTGGTTAATGCGGGGGAATATGTTATAGTAAAGCTATCTGAAGATAGGTGGCCCGAGGAAGTCTTGTCAACAAAAATTCAAAGGCGAGAGAAACCTAGCATTGACAATATCTTACAGTATTCAATGGATTCGTACCAGGTGACAAATAATCAACTTATTATTAGGGGATGGTTATTTCAAGAAGGCGTTTCTTCCGAGCAAGTTATGCCTGAGGTGATATTAAAGCTTAAAACAACCGGCGAATATGTACAGATTTCTGCAGCGAGGACAAGTATAAACAGGACAGACTTGTTAGAGAACTTTGAGAATGGATATCTATATACGAACAGCGGATATGTGGCGATTGCTGATATATCTGAACTAAAAGCTCCATTGTCTGAATACACGTTGATTTTAGGAAGCCGCAATGTGCAAACAGGCGAGACACATTATTCGGAGACGGAATATGTTTTGCGGGAAGAATGAGACAATAAGGAGAGAAAGACTGTGAAAAAATATCTATTATCTATTATAGTTCCTTGTTATAACGAGGAAGCGGCGTTGCCGTTTTTTCTGGAGGAGATCAAAAAAATAGCGGACAAGATGTCTGCCGCATATGATTTGGAATTTGAGATGCTTTTTATTAACGACGGTTCTCGTGACAATACATTGGAAATCCTCCGCAATGCTGCAAAACAAGATTCTCGAATTCGTTATATATCTTTTTCACGTAATTTTGGAAAAGAAGCCGCCATGTACGCCGGATTTCAGAATTGCACCGGAGATTATGCTGCGGTGATGGATGCAGATATGCAGGATCCTCCGTCGCTCTTGCCTGAAATGTATGAAGCTCTTCAAACCGGGGAATATGACAGCGTTGCTACCCGCCGCGTTTCGCGGACGGGCGAGCCTCCTGTGCGCAGTTTTTTGCCCGCATGTTCTACAAGTTGATCAACAAGATCTCTGATGCCGATATAGTAGACGGTGCTCGTGATTTTCGCTTGATGACGCGCCAAATGGTAGAAGCGATCCTGTCAATGTCTGAATACAGTCGATTTTCAAAGGGGATATTCGGCTGGGTTGGCTTCCGCACCAAGTGGCTTCCATATGAAAATGTAGAACGCGTAGCCGGTGAAACGAAATGGTCCTTTTGGAAGCTTTTCAAATACAGCATTGAAGGGATCGTGGCGTTTTCAACCGCCCCGCTTGTTATTGCTTCGGTTTTGGGCATAATTTTTTGCATTATAGCGTTTGTATTGTTTTGCGTGTTGTTTATACGAAGCCTCTCTATTGACGTTCCGATTGGTACATTAGGAGGAGTGACCTGTATCGTTCTGTTCGCTTCAGGCGTTCAGTTGTTTTGTGTGGGTATTTTGGGGCAGTATTTGGCGAAAACATACTTGGAAACAAAACATCGTCCTGTATATATAATACAGGAAACTAATGAGGCGTCGAAATGAAGGAAAAAATATTTAACAGCACGATACTGCGCTTCGCGCTCGTGGGAGTGGCAAATACCATTTTCGGAACGGCGATCATGTTTGCTTTTTACAATCTGCTTGGCTTTAACTATTGGATATCGTCAGCTTCAAATTATATTTTTGGGAGTATTCTGAGCTTCTTTTTAAACAAGTATTTTACTTTTAAGAGCAAGAATAACTCACTGCGCAGTGTTTTGCGGTTTGCTATCAATATCGCAATATGTTATTTTGTTGCTTACGGAGTTGCCAAACCGCTTGTGAGGTTTATTTTCTCAGCAGGCTCGGTCAGCGTACAGGATAATTTTTCAATGCTCGCAGGGATGTGCATATTTGTCATACTTAATTATTTTGGACAGCGGTTATTTGTATTTAAAAATAAAGCAGAAAAATAGTGTTTGCTTTATAGATAATAAATGAAAAAGCACCGTGTTGCGGTAAAACGAAAAATAAAGTATAATAACGGGCAATACAGTTGATTCGACGTATACTACGCATTGAGTTGTGAATTTGCGTTTAATATCTAAAAATGTCGAAAATAGTAATTAATTTTTTAAATCTGTTACTAACAACAAAACTTTTCAGGAGGAGATAAAATGGATGCAGCGCTCGTCGTAATGGCGGCTGGTCTTGGATCAAGATACGGCGGTGTAAAACAAATAGACGGTATGGGACCGAACGGCGAGATACTCATGGAGTATTCCGTCTATGACGCGGTAAAAGCGGGATTCAATAAGATAGTATTTATAATAAAGGATGAAATATATAACGATGTTCGCGAGCTGTGCGGGGATAGAGTGGGCAGAATGAAGACGCCGGACGGCAGAGCGGTAAAAGTGGAGTACGCGATACAGAGCATGGATAAACTGCCAAAAGGGTACGTTGTGCCGGCAGAGCGCACAAAGCCGCTGGGAACGGTACACGCAGTGCTGTGCGCGAGAGACTACATAAATGAGCCGTTTGCCGTGATAAATGCGGACGACTATTACGGGATAGACGCGTATAAAACTATGTATGACGCGCTGTGCGCCAATACATGCGGCGATTTTGGCTTCATGGTCGGATACCGCCTTAAAAATACGGTCAGCGAATATGGCTCCGTTACGAGAGGAGTCTGTACGTGCGAAAACGGCAAGCTTACAAAGGTGACGGAAACATATAAGATAAAAGTATTTGCGGACGGAACGATACGCGATACAGAGAAGGACGAAAACGGGATAGAGCTTGACCCGGATGCGGTCGTATCTATGAATCTGTGGGGCTTTGACCCGAAGATATTCAACAAAATGGAAACGCGGTTTAAAACATTTTTGAGCGGACTTAAAATAGACGATCTCAAGTCAGAATATGTGCTGCCGGTTTTCGTAGATCAGCTTTTAAATTCAGGCGAGCTGTCGATACAAGTGCTGCAATCAAACGATAAATGGTTTGGCATTACATATAGAGAGGATAAGCCGATCGTGCGCAGGGAGCTTAAGAAGCTTCATGATGCGGGAGAGTATCCGAAAAGCTTGCGAGATATATAAAAATAAGCCGCTCCGCTCTGCCCTGGGCGGAAGACGGGGAAAGGAACGGGATTTAAGTGTTATTTGCGGAAAAAAAGTGCGCTGATTTTATAGAAGAGCTCTGGTCAAAAGCGGCAGTACCCGGCGGCGGTGGCGCATCGGCGCTTGTGGGTGCTGTCGGCACGGCGCTGGGCGGAATGGTAGCGAATCTTACGACCGGAAAGAAAAAATACGCAGAGTATGAGGATGAAATACGAAGCATCCTGGATAAGACGAAGAAGTTACAGAAAGAGCTTTTAGCGCAAATAGACGCGGATGCTGAGTCGTTCGAGCCGCTTTCCCGGGCGTACGGGATTCCGAAAGATGATCCGAATCGCGACGAAGTTATGGAAAAAGCTCTTTGCGACGCGTGTGCCGTTCCACTAAAAATAATGCGCCTCACTGCAGAGGCGATAGAGCTGCACGCGATTTTGGCTGAAAAGGGCAGCCGGCTTGCCGTGAGCGACGTGGGAGCCGGCGTGCTGTGCTGCATATGTGCGCTGAAAGCGGCAAGCTTAAATGTGTATATAAACGCAGGACTTATGAAGGACAGGTTGTATGCCGACAAGCTTACGGCGGAGTGCGATAAAATAATCGCGGAGAACGTCAAAAAAGCGGACGAAGTGTACGAGACCGTTATGAATGCTATCAATAAAAATGGGAGCAGCGCGCAGATACTTTACGGTAAACCTGTGGCTGACAGCATTTACGCCGGTATTGCAAAACGAGTCGAAAAGTTGAACGCAGCCGGCATAGAGCCGAAACTCGCTATAGTGAGGGTGGGCGACAGCCCTGACGATATATGGTATGAGAAAATGGCGATACGCCAGTGTGGCAAATGCGGAGTAAAAGCCGTTGGCATAGACCTTCCCGGCGATATTTCGGAAAGTGAGCTGATAAAAGAAATAGAAAAGCAAAATGATGACGATTCAGTTCACGGTGTTATCGTCATGTGCCCTCTTCCGAAGCATATAGACGAGGGAAAAGTGCGAGAGACACTGCGACCGGAAAAGGATATGGACGGCATTACAAGCGGCTCGCAGGCGGCGGTATACTCAGGCAGCGGGAGCGGATATGCTCCGTGTACGGCACAGGCGTGTATAGAGATGCTCGATTACTACGGTATCGAGATATCGGGGAAAAATGCGGTCGTGCTCGGCAGGAGCTTAGTAATAGGAAAGCCAGTGTCGATGCTGCTCACTGCCAGGAACGCTACTGTTACGACATGCCATTCAAAAACAAAAGGCGCTGCAAAAACAGCTAAAAACGCCGATATAGTCATCGCAGCTCTCGGGAAAGCCGAAGCAGTAGATAAAAGATATTTCTCAAAAGGACAGACCGTGTTAGATGTCGGAATAAACGAGGGTGCTGACGGTAAAATAATAGGCGATGTTAAATTTACAGACGCGGAAACTATAGTAGCTGCCGTAACGCCTTCGCCCGGCGGCGTCGGCTCGGTTACGACAGCGGTGCTGATAAGCCATGTCGTGGACGCTGCGGAAAAAAGAGCAGAGTAAATTAAAGCCGCGCTTTTGAGGAGTGTCATTTTAAGGAAAACAGAGAAGGGACGGTCACGCGCCGTCCCTTTGATTTTTTGTTCCGCTATGTCATTGCACAAGTCGAGGAGCTAAGGGCAAGCGGCGCGGTCTATTTAGACCGCGCCGCTTGCCCTTATATTAAGATAGATAGTGATGATTTTAGTGAATATCATTCATTTTGCTATGCTTTTGACACTAATGACATTGAGCGGAAATGGCAGCCTTCAGCATGGCAACGGTTTTGCCAGTCTCCGGAGCATATCCGAAAAATATTTTCAAACGTCCTTTAGCCTTCGCACCGTTTTCCGCCACAGACTCACTTCCTTTTTATCTCATTTTTTCTTCTGCGCCTCCTGCGTACGATATATACAACAATCAACACCACAATCAGGACGATGAGCGCTGATACAACGACGACCGAATATTTTTTAATGTATGGCAGAGCCGTCTTCCATGAGTTGCCAAGAAGCGCGCCGACGTTCACCAGTACCGCGTTCCATACGGTACTTCCGATTGCCGTATATAGCAAAAAGCGAGGCATATCCATTTTTGCAAAACCGGCTGGGATCGAGATAAGACTGCGTACTATCGGTACACAGCGGCATATCAGCACGGCTTTTCCCTCGTACCGTGAAAACCATTGTTCAGCTTTATCGACATGCTCCTGACGCAGTTTGAGCGCCCTCCCAATATTGCTGCCAATGAGTTTTTTCATGCGTTCAGACTGGAAAATGTAACCAAAAGCGTACAACAAAACGGCACCTACGAGCGATCCAATAGTTGCCGCGATGATCGTGCCGACCGGATGCATGGACGTTGAAACGGAGAGCGCTCCGCCAAACAAAAGAATCACCTCGGACGGTATCGGCGGGAATACGTTTTCAATAAATATCAGCAGGAATACTCCGATATATCCATAATTATTCACTACCGAAAGCATAAAATCATTCATAAAATCTACCTCGTTTTGTTATATCGGAGCGCCGTAAAATTAGCTGCCGCTCCAAGCGGGCAGGAAGCGTGCCACTTCGCAGAATTAAAGAGAGCGGCTTTTTTGTTTTCACCATGACCATATTAAGCTATATGGCGCATTTTTTCAAGAGAGTATATGCTATATAATGAACAATTACTGCAGATAATCGTGGATTTATCCGCTATACTGCCTCGATTTATGATGCGTCCAATTATATTACCGAACGGATTAAAAAATATATACAAAAATCTGTACAGTCATCAAGTTCGCGTTAAGAGATACCATTTGGAAGAAAGCGCTTAAACTTGAAATAACGGATAAAAGTAAAAGGCGCATTGCTAAAAGCAATGCGCCTTGCGGACTGATAAGATTATTCGCCCTTAATATCCTTCTTCATGGCAAGCATTTCAGGAGTTTCCGGGATGGTATGCATCCTGCGGTTTGCAGCAACTTCGTAAGCAAGCTGAGAATCAGCAGTAAACGGAGTCCACTCAAGATAATGCTTGTCTGCCGGGTTGGGATTACCGGTTTTCATGAAAGCAGCCCATCTGTCTGCAAGCTCGTTAGATATATCCCAGTCAAGACCGGTGTACGGTCTGTTAGAGCGACCGAGCGTCTGGAACACATAGTGATGCTCGACAGAGTGATGAGCATTTTCGGCTCCCGGCGGTACGTATGTAAAATACAGAAGGTAGCTCGGCTTGCGTCCCAGCTTGATTTCGTTCTCAGCAAACGCGATATTTTGCACGGAGGTGGCAAAAGGCTCGCCTGCCGTAGAGCTGAGCATGTAGTCAAGATCGTGATGGTTGCCATGCAGGCAAATATCGATCGGGCTTTCGGGGAATATATATCCGTCGGCGAGCAGCGGGGCAAAACGCATGAATTTGCCGTTCATACCCGGCGTCTCATCGTCAGTAATTCTTATGGAGTTGAATCTTTGATATCCGTCGATGATCTCATCGGCAGAGGCTGCCCTCGCCTCGGCAAGATTTTTATAGCCCATGAATTCGAAGAATCTGATGCCGGCTTCCTCAGCTTTTTCAAGCGTGGCTGACCATTCGCTGTACGGCTTTCTCAGACCGCCGCCCGACTGCATGATAGCTCTGTGGATAAGCCCTTTGGTGAGCGGAGAAGTGGTCATAGCCTGAACAGAGGCGCCGCCGCCTGACTGACCGAACAATGTCACGCAATCCGGATCGCCGCCGAAAGCAGCAATGTTTCTATGGATCCACTCAAGAGCGGCTATCTGATCGCGCAGACCATAGTTGCTGGAGTAGCCATTGCCCTCAGCGGTAAGCTCGGGATGTGCGAGGTTTCCGAAAACGTTTACACGATAGGGGATCGTGACCATAACGATACCGCGCTTTGCAAAGCCCTCGCCGTCATAGCAGTTCAAGTAGCTGTAACCTGTCTGATGACCGCCGCCGTGGATATATACGGCAACAGGCAGCTTTTCACCGGGCTCTTTGGCTGGCGTCCAGATGTTGAGATACAGGCAATCCTCGCTTTTTTTGTAATTACCGACATAAAATTCAGAGCCGATAATATCGCCGCCCTCAGATACATAGCCGGGCTGCATTGCCATCGGCGCCCACTCAATGCAGGGACGAACGCCTTCCCACGGCTTGCACGGCTGCGGCGCTTTCCAGCGCAGATCACCTACTGGCGGCGCGGCAAAGGGGACACCCTTAAAAATGGTGATGGACTGGTTCCAGCCCGGTGTACCTCTGACAAGACCGCTTTCGATTTTGGTTTCAAGTAATGCCATTCAAAATTCCTCTCTTTCATTTTTAAAAATTTACTGGAAATATAATTGCCTGAAACCATTATACACTATGAATAGTAAGAAAGCAAGAAGTAACCATTGGTTACTAACTATAAAATTTAATATTTATTTTATGAGAATAACAAAAAATTGAACAATATAATAAATTAACGCGTTTCAAGCTGCTTTGCGGAAAAAAATATACCTTTGATCGATAAAATCAAAGGTATATATGATCGCATGGTACGCGTGGCTATATTGCGCGGGTAACCTTGCCGCTGCGGAGGCACCTTGTACATACATAAACATGGCGGGGAGTACCGTCAACAATTGCCTTAACACGCTTTACATTTGGTTTCCATGTACGATTGCTGCGTCTGTGGGAATGGCTGACCTTTATTCCGAACGCAACACCCTTATCGCAAAATTCACACTTTGCCATTTGCCGCACCTCCTTACTTGCGCTCAATGCTCATTAATATGCAGTAAATGCTGCTAAAAGATACCTGAGGTATCAAACAGCGAATATCATAATATCAGATACGGCGGAAAAAAGCAAGTACAAATTTTATTTTATATGAGAAAATTGAGAATAACACGAAAATTTCCGGAGCTCGGGGCGTAAAACAAAATAGAAGCAAACGGCTAAAGGAGGTAAAATAAATCAAAAAAACGTCTAACGGCGTTGCAATATAATTGGAAGTCGGTTAAAATTTAACTATATAAAATATAATATGGAAGGAGCGATATGCGATATGGCGCTTAAATATAGTATAAAGCTCAGCCGGCTGATAGAGATGGCAAAAGAGAAAATAGAGATAGAAGAGGTTTTGCTGCCGAAAGATTATAATAACATACAGATAGACGACTCTAACGTAAACCGCCCGGGACTGCAGCTTGCGGGGTTTTACGATTATTTCAATTACGAACGCGTGCAGCTCATAGGGAAAATGGAGACCGCGTTTTTGAGAAAATACGAGCCTGACGAGCGACGCAAAAGGTTCGAGCAGATGATGTCGTATAAAATACCAGCCGTTATAGTATG